>JAGTUZ010000296.1 GCA_018224415.1 Bacteroidota bacterium
CGGCGTGAAATATCATTACTCAGGCCTCAGGCGTCCTTTTTTTCCTCGCCCGTGGCTTCATCCGCTGCATCGGTTGCGTCTGCAACGGTGTCGTCAGTCGCGGCCTTCACGTCCTCGGCCGTATCCGCTGCGGTATCTTCCGCCTGGACTGCGGCTTCTTCCACATCGGCAACGACTTCATCCGTTTCTGCGACAGCTTCCTCCGCTTCGACGGCGGCGGCGGCCCCAGCGTCCTTGGTCTTCCGCTCCTCGGCGGCCTTGCGGCGCTGTGCGGCGGCCTTCGAACGGGCGGCACGCTCCTTGCGCTGCTTGCTGTCCTGCGCCTCGTTGTAGTCCACGAGTTCGATCACAGCCATATCCGCTCCGTCACCGAGTCGATGACCCAGCTTGAGGACGCGGGTGTAGCCGCCGGGGCGCTTGCCGACCTTCTCCGCGATTTCGGAGAACAGGATCTGCAGGGCTTCCTTGTCGCGGATGAACTTGGCGATCTCGCGACGGGAATGGATGTCCAGCGCATCGCCGCCCTTCTCCCGCTGGTATGCGTCCCGGGCACGCGTGATAAGCGGCTCGATGATGCGGCGGGTTTCTTTCGCCTTGGCGGCGGTGGTGCGGATGCGTTTGTGTTTGATCAGCGCTGTGGAAAGCGCTGACAGCAGGGCCTTGCGATGGCTCGCGGACCGGCTGAGTCTTCTGCCAACTTTTGCGTGTCTCATGGTGTTTCTCTATTTCCTCGAATTACTCTTCTTCCTGCGAAGAACCAATATACTGTTCGACGTTCATGCCGAACTGCAGACCGAAATCGTCGACGATTGCTCCGAGTTCCGCGAGCGACTTGCGACCGAAGTTGCGGAACTTCAGCATTTCTGCCTCTTCACGGCGGACCAGATCGGCGATCGTTTTGATATTCGCTGCCTTGAGGCAGTTGTGGGAGCGCACGGACAGCTCCAGGTCGTCGACCGATGTCAGAAGGATCTTGCGAACACGAGCGGTTTCGTCGTCTTCCTGTGAGTTCTCTTCCTCTTCGCCCTTGCTCTGGTCGAAGTTGAGGAACATCTGTACATGGTCGAGCAGGATGCGTGCGGACTGGGACAAGGCCTCTTTCGGCGTGATCGAGCCGTCGGTGGTAATATCCAGTGTCAGCTTGTCGTAATCCGTGCTTCCACCAACACGGGTATTCTCCACGAGCACCTTCACGTTCTGTATCGGGGTGAAGATGGCATCCATGGAAATGGTGCCGATGGGCTGGTCGGGAACCTTGTTCTCGTCGGCAGGCACGTATCCACGCCCGCGGGCGAGACGAAGCTCGATCTCCATCGAGGCTTCCGGACCCAGCGTGCAGATGTACTTCTCAGGATTGAGTACTTCGAACTCGGCTGATGCGGCCTGGATGTCTGCGGCGGTGAAGGTATGCTGTCCCTTCAACGTGAAATTGATGGTTGTGGCCTTCGGATTTACCGCACGGAAGCGCACTTCCTTGAGGTTGAGAATGATCTCGGACACGTCCTCGACCACCCCGTGGATGGTAGAAAACTCATGCATCACATTGTCAATCTTGACCGCTGTGATAGACAGGCCGGTCAGCGACGACAGCAGCACTCTCCGGAAGGAATTGCCGATCGTGATACCGTAACCCTTTTCCAGCGGCTGGATAACGAATCGTCCGAAGGTATCGGTATAGGTCGCCTCGTCGAGGACGATGCCGTCAGGCATTTGAATCGTAGTCGTAGTCATCTGCGTAAATGCTCTCCTGTTAGAGGGTTCTGAGTCGGGTCGTGGTCCAGCGCATACGGAGCAGTCGCGCCGCCCGGCGCGGGGGCGCGAGTGGAACCGGTCAGACTCTGCGGCGTTTCGGCGGACGGCAACCGTTGTGCGGGATCGGCGTGACGTCGCGAATGGCCATGATCTCGAGACCTGCGGTCTGCAGGGCGCGGATTGCCGCTTCACGACCGGAACCGGGACCCTTCACGAAGACCTCCACCTTGCGCAGTCCGAGGTCGTACGCCTCCTTGGCGGAGGATTCGGCAGACACCTGCGCTGCGTAAGGGGTATTCTTTCGCGAACCCTTGAATCCGTTCTTCCCTGCGGAAGACCAGGAGATCGTGTTCCCGTACACATCGGTGAGCGTCACCAGCACGTTGTTGAACGTCGCCTTGATATACGCCCGGCCGGTAGTATCGACCTGGATTTTCTTCTTGGTTTTCTTTACGGCTTTAGCCACAGCTACTCCTTGAATAACTCACGATAACGATAGACTACTTCTTCGACGGCGCCTTTTTCTTGCCGGCGACTGTTTTCCTGCGGCCCTTCCGCGTACGGGAATTGGTCTTTGTGCGTTGTCCACGACAGGGAAGTCCCCTGCGATGGCGCAGACCGCGATAGCAACCGATGTCCATCAGACGTTTGATGTTCATCTGCTGCTCGCTGCGTACCGTACCCTCAACGCGCATCCCCTGGATAATCGCGCGGATGGCACTGACTTCGTCGTCGCTCAGAGCTTCGATTTTCTTGTCGTGGGGAATCCCCGTCTGGTCGAGGATGTCCTTGGCTGTCGAACGTCCGATGCCGTAGATATAGGTCAATGCGATGACGGCATGCTTCGCTCTCGGTAGGTCGACTCCTGCTATACGTGCCAACTGTAACTCCTTGCAGCTCGGTGATGAGATCTAAAAAATTCGATTAGCCCTGGCGTTGTTTGTGCTTCGGATTCGAGCAGATCACACGCACCACACCTTTGCGGCGGATGATCTTGCACTTGTCACATATTTTCTTCACAGACGAACGGACTTTCATGGATTCTCCACGTGATCTATTTATAGCGATAAGTAATTCGGCCCTTGGTCAGGTCGTACGGCGACAGCTCGACAGTCACCTTGTCACCCTGGAGAATGCGAATGAAATGCATGCGCATTTTTCCGGATACATGGGCAAGCACTTCGTGCCCGTTATCGAGACGCACGCGGAACATCGCGTTCGGCAATGTCTCGGTGATCACTCCGTCAACCGTTATCGATCCTTGTTTCGCCATTCTCTCGTTTGAAATGGTTAGTGAGCAGTACAGGCCCGTCTTTCGAAATATGGACGGTGTGCTCGAAATGAGCCGACGGGGTTCCGTCACGTGTGCGAACGGTCCAGCCGTTCGTGTCAATTTTCACCCGGAAGCCACCGTAATTGACCATCGGTTCGATCGCCAGCGTCATGCCTGCTTCCAGCAGCGGTCCGCTTCCTTTCCGGCCGAAGTTCGGTACCGGAGGGTCTTCGTGAAGGCTTCGGCCGATACCATGACCAACCAGATCGCGGACGATGGTGAAACCATTGGTTTCGACATGCTCCTGGATCGCGGCCGAGATGTCATGCAGGCGATTGCCCGGCACGGCCTGGTCGATGCCGCGGAAGAGGGATTCTTTTGTCACGCGGAGCAACCGAAGCTTTTCCGCATCCACGACACCCACCGGATGGGTCATGGCGCCGTCACCAAAGAACCCGCTTTTTTCCGCGCCGACATCTACCGAAACAATTTCCCCTTCGCGCAGGGTGCGGTCGGTCGGGATGCCGTGAACGACCTCGTCGTCGATGGAGACACACAGCGTCCCCGGAAATGGCGGTATCGACTTGCTTCCGGAACCATAACCCTTGAACGCGGGCCGGGCACCGTTGGCGCGAATGTAGTCTTCCGCCAGGGCATCAAGCTCGGAAACGCGGGTCCCCGGCTTGATCAGGGGCATCAGAAGGCGGTGTACATCGGAGACGATTCTGTTCGCCTCGCGCATCACCTCGATTTCTTTGTCTGTCTTCCGGTGGATCATGCTCCTGTGCGGTCCACCATATCAACCGCGACCGATTCGGCCACGGATTTTTCCGCTCTTCATGAAACCGTCGTAGTGACGCATGAGCAGATGGGACTCGATCTGCTGCAGTGTATCGAGCGCAACGCCGACGATAATCAGAAGACTGGTTCCTCCAAAGAACTGCGAGAATTCCGGTGACACGTTCAGACGCATCATGAAGGTCGGAAGGATCGCGATGATTGCCAGGAAAATCGATCCAGGCAGGGTGATTCTCGTGAGGATGTTATCGATGTAGTCTCGCGTGTGCGTGCCCGGCCGGATGCCTGGGATGAAACCGCCCTGCTTCTTCATGTTGTCGCTGACGTCCTGCGGGTTGAAAGAAATCGCGGTGTAGAAGTAGGTGAAGAAGATAATCATGAGGGCGTAAACCCCAGCGTACACGAAGGAGTCGAAACGGAACCATACCGCCAGACTCTGCATGAACTCGCTCTCGGGGAAAAACATGGTGACGGTCTCGGGGATGAACATCAGCGCCTGCGCGAAAATGATCGGCATGACGCCCGCCGTGTTGACACGCAGCGGAATGTACTGTGTCACACCTCCGTAGACCTTGCGGCCGACGACGCGCTTGGCGTACTGAACCGGGATGCGTCTGGTCCCCTGTGTCACCATGACCACGCCCGCCGTTATCAGTACCATTGAAATGATGATCACGATTTCGATGATGATGTTCGCACCGCGGGTGAATTCGGTGTATGAAGCCGGAATGAGCCGTGCGATGATACCAATGAAGATGATCAGTGAGATACCGTTGCCAATGCCGCGTTCGGTGATCTGCTCGCCCATCCACATCATCAACATGGTTGATGCGGCGATGAGCAGCATGGTCGCAATTCCGAACAGGATGCCCTGCACCTCCGGCGGAACGATCGGTACGCCGTTTGGCGTCGTCAGTCCCTGCAGGCGGATCGACACTGCCCAGCCCTGGAGGGTGGCGATGAAAATCGTGCCGTAGCGGGTGTACTGGTTGATCTTTTTCCGGCCTTCCTCGCCGCCTTCCTTCTGCAGCTTCTGGAAGTACGGAACCACCGCACCGAGCAACTGCAGGATAATGGAAGCCGTGATGTAAGGCATGATGCCAAGCGAGAAAATGGCGGCGTTGCTGAAGGCACCACCCACGAACAGATCGAACATGCCGAACAGACCGCCAGAACCCTGCTGGGAATTGAGATAATCGGCAAGCAGGCCGGCGTTGACGCCCGGCAGCGTCACATGTGCGCCGAAGCGCACAAGAATGAGCATGAGAAGAGTGAACAGGATCCGCTGACGCAGCTCCTGTATCTTGAACATGTTCCTAAAACTATCGCTGAAACCAGCCATGTATGAACCTGTCTTACGCTGTAACTGTGGATGCGGTACCGCCGGCCGCCTCGATTTTCTCTTTCGCGGTCGCGCTGAAGGCATGGGCCGTGATGTCGAGCTTGCTCTTGAGATCTCCGTTTCCGAGGATCTTGACCAGTGCGCGACGCTTGGAAACAAGGCCGATGCTGTAAAGCACGTCGGGATTGATCACGCCATCGGTAATCACACCCTTGGTGATCAGCTCTTCCAACCGCGAGACATTGATCCCGAGATATTCTTTCCGGTTGATGTTCGTGAAACCAATCTTCGGTAGACGGCGCTGTAGCGGCATCTGGCCGCCTTCGAAGCCGAGCTTGCGCTTTGCGCCCGAACGGGACTGCGCGCCCTTGTGGCCGCGTGTGGACGTGCCGCCACGACCGCTGCCCTGACCGCGCCCGAGACGCTTTTTCTTTTTTCTCGATCCTTCTGCGTAGCGCAGATTTCCAAGGTGATTCGTCATGATATATTACCCGTTATTCCTTGCTGTCTGACGCGTTATTCGGCAACCTCTTCCACCTTTACCAGGTGGGCGACCTTGCGGATCATGCCGCGGATCTGTGGAGTGTCGTTCTGAAACACGAAGTGATTCGGACGAGCGAGTCCCAGCGCTTCGATCGTGCGCTTCTGGTTCTCGAGACGGCCGATGACACTACGCACCTGTGTGATTTTGAGCTTCGCCATGTGGTTATCCGTTACAATCATTTACTCTGGGGGACCTGGGTGAACACTTCCTGCATCGTCATGTTGCGGCGCTTGGCCATGTCGCGCGCGTCGATCAACGTCTCGAGCGCATTCATGGTCGCCTTCACGACGTTGTGCTGGTTGGATGTACCCAGTGACTTTGTGAGAATATCCTCGACACCCGCCGATTCGAGCACGGCGCGGACGCCGCCGCCGGCGATCAAACCCGTACCACGGGAGGCGGGCCTGAGGATCACGCGACCCGCTCCGTAGCGGCCGAGTACCTCGTGCGGGATGGTGCCGTTTATGATGGGAATGCGGATGACGCGCTTGCGGGCATCCTCGACGCCCTTCGAAATGGCATCCGTCACTTCATTGGCCTTGCCCAGGCCGATGCCCACGTGTCCGTTGCCGTCGCCGACAACGACGATTGCGTTGAAACTGAAACGGCGTCCACCTTTCACGACCTTCGCAACACGCTTGATCTGTACGAGCCGCTCCTTGAGTTCGAGCTCGCTAGCTTTGACGACTGTAGCCAAGAATCACTCCTTCTACTATCCGCTGATTAAACTACTATCCGCTGATTAAAACTGTAAACCACCTTCGCGGGCGCCTTCGGCAACGGCCTTGATGCGGCCGTGGTAGATATACCCACTGCGATCGAACACCACGGTCGTGATATTCCTGGACTTCGCGAGTTCCGCGATTGCCTTGCCGACGAGATACGCCTTGCCGACCTTTCCCTCCGCGCTCTGAAGCGCATCGGCGAGATCCTTCGTCTTGGTCGAGACGCTGCCCAGCGAAACGCCCTGTGTGTCGTCGATCAGTTGCGCATACAGGTGGTTCAGGCTGCGATACACCGACAGGCGCGGCTTCTCGGGAGTTCCGGAAATTTTCTTGCGGATACGGATCTTCCGCTTATCCCGGATCGAATATTTTTTGACTTTGCGAATGGACATGCTGTCTGCTCCGATATCAAAAGCTCTTGAAAGCGATTACGATTTGGCGGTCTTGCCGGCCTTGCGGCGAACCAGTTCGCCTGCATACTTGATGCCCTTGCCCTTGTAGGGCTCGGGTGGACGCACGGCGCGGATCTTTGCACTGACCTGGCCGACAAGCTGCTTGTCGATGCCGCTGATGTGCAATTGCGTCGGCGTTGCGACTTCGAATGTGATGCCCTGCGGCGGCATGAACGCCATCTGATGCGAGTATCCAATGTTCATTATAAGGACGCTGCCCTGCAGTTCCACCTTGTAACCAACACCCACGAGTTCAAGCGTCTTCTTGTAGCCTTCCATGACGCCGTTGACCATGTTCTGGATGTTGGCACGCATGGTGCCGTGAAGGGCTCGATGCTGCTTGAGATCGGACGGTCGCGTGACGGACACCTGTCCATCTTCGATCGCCACGACGATATCCTTGTGGATCTTCGTCTTGAGTTCGCCCTTCGGGCCTTTGACGGTGCACAAGCCGTTTTCAAGCTTCACCGTGACGCCGGCGGGGATCACAACGGGATTTTTACCTACTCTGGACACGTAACAACTCCTTGTCGAATGATCTTTACCAGATTCTGCACAGGACTTCGCCGCCGACGTTCTGCTGACGCGCCTGCGCGTCGGTGAGCAGGCCCTTCGGGGTTGACACGATGGTGACACCAAGGCCGTTGAGCGTGCGCGGGATTTCCGTGACAGGCGCGTATCTGCGCAGGCCAGGGGAGCTGATGCGCTCGAGGCCCGCGATCACGGGGGCACCCTCCGTGCCATACCGGAGATAAATCCGGATGGTCCCCTGCGGAGTGTCGTTGAGGATGGAGAACCCGTTGATGAAATTCTGCTGATACAGAATCTCGGTCAACCCGATCTTCATCTTCGAGGCAGGAATCTCGACCTGCTTGTGATGCGCGCGCACGGCGTTGCGGATGCGCGTCAGGAAATCTGCGATGGGATCTGTCATTATGATCTCTATACGATGAAAACGTCTTGTGAAATTACCAGCTGGCCTTGCGCACACCGGGGATCTTCCCCTCCAGCGCAAGTTGGCGGAAACACAGGCGGCAAAGGCCGAACCTGCGATAATAGGCACGGGCGCGTCCACAGCGAAGGCAGCGGCTGTATTGACGCACTGCGAACTTCTGCTTTTTCTTGGACTTTACAATCAGGGATTTGCGAGCCACGATACTGTCCTTCTTCTACTGACGGTGAACGATTACGATTGCGCGACTTCCTTTTTGCGGAACGGAAGACCGAACTGCTCAAGCAGCGCACGCGCCTCCTCATCCGTCTTCGCACTGGTCACGATGGTGATGTCCATGCCGAAAATGCGGGCAATCTTGTCCACATCGATTTCGGGGAAGATGATCTGTTCCTTGACACCGATGGTGTAATTGCCACGGCCGTCAAAGGACTTGTCCGACACCCCGCGAAAATCGCGGATGCGAGGAATGGCCGCGCTGATGAAGCGATCGAGAAACTCGTACATGCGCGCGCGTCGCAGCGTGACGCGGAGGCCAATCTGCATGCCCTCGCGCAACTTGAAATTCGAGATGCTCTGCTTCGCCTTCGTAATCACCGGCTTCTGGCCCGTGATGATCTCCAGGCCATCGGCGGCCTGCTCGAGGATCTTCGCGTCCTGGATTGCGTCACCGAGACCCATGTTGATGGCAATCTTCTCCAGATGCGGCACCTGCATGACGCTCTTGTAAGAGAACTGCTTCATCAGTTCCGGCACGATCGTTTCCTTGTACCGTTCGAACAGGCGGAAGCTATCGACAGGATCGTCGCCGTGTTCTTTTACTTTCGCCGCGGATTTTGCCGCAGCGTCTTTGGACTTTGTTTTCGATGCCATGTTTACTCAGTATCGGAAATGATGGATTATTCGATGGTCTCGCCCGTCGCGACGCTGCGACGGAGATGACGCGTCTTGCCGCTGATTTCGTCGGTGATCACGGCCTTGCCCACGCGGGTCGGCTCGCCGCTCTTCGGATCGAGCAACATCACGTTCGAAATGTGGATCGGAGCTTCCTGCCGGGTGATGCCACCCTGCGGGCTGGTCTGCGTCGGCTTGCGATGACGGCTGACCAGGTTGACCCCTTCGATGATGAGTCGCATCTTCTCGGGATAGACGCGCAGCACCTTACCGGTGCGTCCCTTCGAGTTGCCTGCAATCACCATGACCATATCGTTTTTCTTGATTTTCATTTCGCTTCGTTCATTACGATGGGAAAAACACTTTCAGGACGTCGGGGTCAGACTACAGGACTTCCGGAGCCAGCGACACGATTTTCATGAAGGCCTTCTCGCGCAATTCGCGCGCCACCGGTCCGAAAATACGGGTACCGCGCGGCTCGAGATTCGGGTTGATCAAGACTGCCGCATTTTCGTCGAATCGGATATAGGAGCCGTCAGGACGGCGATACTCCTTTTTCGTCCGCACGATCACGGCCCGGGAGACTTCTCCCTTCTTCACCGCGCCGCCGGGAATGGCGGATTTCACTGTCACGACAACAATGTCGCCCACTGTGGCATAGCGCCGACCGGAACCGCCGAGAACGCGGATGCAGCGGATTTTTTTTGCGCCGGAATTATCGGCGGCGACAAGATTGGTTTCTTCCTGGATCATCGGTATTACCTACAGTTTTATCGTGCACGTTCAACGATTTCGACGAGACGCCAGCGCTTGTTCTTGCTGAGCGGGCGCGTTTCCATGATCAGCACCTTGTCTCCCGGACCGGCCGTGCCCAACTCGTCATGGACGAGGAAGCGCTTGGTCGTCTTGAAATACTTCTTGTACAAGGGATGCGCGACCTGGCGCTGGATGGTGACGGTGATCGTCTTGTTCATCTTCGCCGATACAACGATCCCGACGCGGGTCTTGCGCTTGCTGCGCTCGGTGGAGGTGGTTTCCTGTGCTGTAGCCATAATTATTGTTGTTCTCCGCTAAGTTCGCGTTCTCTCAGAATGGTCATCAGTCGTGCGATGTCCCTGCGCATCTGGTCGATCTGCGCCGTGTTCGTGAGCTGCGAGCTCGCATGTTGGAAATGCAGGGTCGTGATCGTTTCGTGCGTTTCCGCAATCCGGTCTCGGATATCCTGCGTGGTCAACTGTCGAATTTCTGCTGCCTTCATGATTCGCTCTACTTATTCGCCAGAGTAATCCGGACGGGTTACGATTTTTACTTTGATCGGAAGTTTGTACGCCGCGAGTTTCAGTGCTTCCTGTGCGAGTTCCTGGCTGACGCCGTCCACCTCGAACATGATGCGCCCCGGCTTGACGACGGCGACCCAGAACTCGGGCGCGCCTTTTCCCTTGCCCATACGGGTCTCGAGCGGCTTCTTCGAAACGGGCTTGTCGGGGAAGATGCGAATCCAGACTTTTCCATCGCGCTTCATGCGGCGGTTCAGCGCCACACGGGCCGCTTCGATCTGCCGGGAGGTGATCCACCCCGGCTCCATGGCCTTCAGGCCGAAGGATCCGAAGGCGACCGCCGATCCGCGGTATGCCTTTCCGCGCATGCGACCACGCTGTTGTTTTCTGAACTTTACTCGTTTCGGCATTAACATTGGTTGAATCCTTCTTCAGTACGGTTCGTGTATACTCGGCTTACATCCGTCCGGCAGGGCTGGCCTTGGCGCCAAGCACCTCTCCCTTGCAGATCCAGACCTTGACGCCGATGGTCCCGTAAATGGTCTTGGCGGTCGCCTGGGCATAATCGATGTTGGAACGCAGCGTGTGCAGGGGAATGCGCCCGTCCTTGTACTGCTCGGAACGCGACATTTCCGCGCCGCCGAGACGTCCTGCACACATCACGCGGACACCGTCCGCGCCCATGCGCATGGCCGATGTAATGGCGGACTTCATCGCGCGACGGAAGGAAACGCGACCCTCGAGCTGGTTGGCGATATTCTCCGCCACCAGGAAGGCGTCGAGTTCCGGACGCTTGATCTCGGAAATCAGGATCTTGACATCCTTGTTGGTCACCTTGCGAAGCTCTTCCTCGAGCTGCGCGATCTCCTTGCCGCTCTTGCCGATCACCACGCCCGGACGGGAGGTGTGGATCGCAAGCACCACGCGCTTCGGGGTGCGCTCGATGACGATCCGCGAAATGCCTGCCTTGCGGAGACGGTTGCGGATGTAATTGCGAATCATCAGATCTTCGTCCAGTTTCTGGGCGAAATTGCGCTCATCGTACCAGTTGGCATCCCATTCGCGGGTGATGCCGAGGCGGATTCCAATCGGATTAGTCTTCTGGCCCAAAATGTATCTCCTGCTGCCTACTCGATTTCAGAAACGACGATGGTAAGATGGTTCGTCCGCTTGCGCACCCGGTATGCCCGCCCCATCGGGGCCGGGAGCACGCGCTTCTGCATGGGTCCGCCGTCGACGGTGATGGTGGAAACCACGATGCTGTGCGGATCGATGCGGCCGCCATCCTTGGCGTTGATCAGGTTCGATACCGCCGAACGGAGCGTGAGTTCGCATACCTTGGAGGCATGCTTGGGGGAAAAATGCAGGATGTCCAGCGCCTCCTCAACGGATTTGCCGCGGATCTGATCCGCCACCAGACGCATTTTTCTGGGTGACCCCGGGATATATCGCTTGATTGCGCGTGCTTCGAAGCTCATAACGTGTACCTGTGTTCCAGCTTATCGAGAGGATTTTTCTGCTTTACCGCCGGGATGGCTGCGGAAGATCCGCGTCGGCGAAAACTCACCAAGCTTGTGCCCGATCATGTTTTCCTGCACATAGACAGGGATGAACTTGTTGCCGTTGTGGACGGCAAACGTGTGACCGATGAAATCGGGCGGGATCGTCGTTCGGCGCGCCCACGTCTTGACGACGCGCTTCTGGTTCGTCCTGTTGAGCTCGTCGACCTTTCGGGCCAACTTCTCGTCGATGTACGGTCCTTTCTTGAGCGAACGTGCCATGACTATTTCTTCCGCGACTTGATGATGTACTTATTGGACAGGTTTTTCTTCTTCCGTGTCTTGAGTCCCTTGGCATACTTGCCCCAGGGAGAAACCGGATGCTGACGGCCACCACCGGACTTCGACTTGCCCTCGCCACCGCCGTTGGGATGGTCAACCGGATTCATGCACATGCCACGGACGTGCGGACGCCTGCCGAGCCAACGGCTGCGACCTGCCTTGCCCAGGCTGATGTTTTCATGCGTACGGTTGCTCACCGTGCCGAGCGTGGCGTAACACACGACCTGCACGAGGCGCACTTCCC
>JAGTUZ010000297.1 GCA_018224415.1 Bacteroidota bacterium
ACTCTCCTGTCCTGCGAATTGCACTGAGTGGATGATTGTTTTACTCAAGATAATCACTCCACCGTATCAACGCAAGCCTTGGAGAGCTTTTTTTTCACACGTGCTGTTTTGTCACTTTTATCACCGCCGGGTTGCACTACACTATTGTAATTAAAGACTTTACCGAAATCGCACAGCGTATTGTGTCGTAATTATCAGCACTAATATTACCGAAAATGCCCCCATGAGGCGACCATATGCACGTACTTGACCCAACAGGAAACAATGGTCGGCGCGAACGGCCGGCCATGCATGAAGGAAAGACGATCCGGAAGGAATCGCTACTCGTCGAGGAGCCTGCGGGCGCGGGCGGCTTCGGGGGAGGCGGGGGCGTTGGCGATGCATGCCTCGAGCAGGGCCCGCGCTCGCGCCTGATCGCCGGTGTGGCTGCGATGCAGTTCGAAAGCAACGAGATACCAGGAGGGATACAGCCGCGGCTCTCTTTCCAGTGCCGTGTCGTATGCGCGGGCGGCTTCCGCGAAATAACCGCGCTGCTGGTACAGTCCGCCCGCGGTCATGTGCAGGAAGGCGTCGCGTGTCGAGTCGCTGACCGCCATGGCGATGCGGGCGCTGTCCCCGGCAGCGGTGCCGGGCGCGCGGAGCACGTCGAGCAGTGCCACTTCGGGCCAGGAACCGAATACGGTCCGGAAGGAGGACTCATATTCTCCGGCCAGGTCGCCATGACCGGTCTGCAGGGCGGAGAGAAGAAGGCGCACGGTGAACTCCCTCGCATCCTGCCGCGGAAGCACACGCTGGTCGGCGGCGTTCCCTTCCCTTTCGACAGCGGCGCGCCAGGAATCGAACAGCCAGCGGAAATGCCCGGCACGCTGAACGGCATCTCCCAGTTTCAGCACGGAACTCAGATACTCGGCATAGCCGATGTGCATGCGGTAGCCGGTGGCGATCTGCCGGCGAAGGACGCGGAAATACGCCTCGGTGTCGCCGCCGGATTGATGATATTTCCGCAGGTTCTCGTAGGCCGTGAAGGAGTTCATCGGCAGCAGCAATCCGTCATCCATCATCGCGATGGATTCGAAGCGCGCCGCCGAGGCATCCTCCGACGTATTGACCGCGACCCAGAGCGCGGAATGGGAAACGATGGCAGCGGCCAGTCCGGGAAGCAGCAGCGTGCTCCATCCCCGGCGGTCTCGCAGTCCTTCGGTCCAGATCGCGAATGCCAGAAACAATGTCCCCAGCAGTGCGAACGCGCCGACATCCCAGTCCCGCGCCAGCCCAAGGAAGGTGTTGCCGAAAACGAGAAACACCAATCCCCCCGCCGCGGCGGTCATGCCGAACAGCACGGACGGCCGACGCAGTGTCCCGTCCCTCCAGCCGAGCCACAGAAGTACCGGGAGCAGAGGAAATACCGGTCCGAGCCCCAGCCACAACATGTTCAGAAGGTCCATCCACCGCTCCGGCGCCCCCAGCACGTAGCGCTGCCAGCCGGTGTGCAGTCCGTCAACGATCCGTTCGTATGGCGTGATCGCCACGAGGTATGCGCTGTCGCCCAACGTCCCGGAAAGCACATACAGCCCGAGGACGGCAGCAAGCGGCAGCAGCATGAGCGCGAACGCGGCACGGACGAGGGGAAACGCCCCTCCTTCGCCCCGGACCTTCCAGTGCAGCAGCAGTAGCAGGGAGGGCACCCAGGCCAGTGCGATTCCCCCGAACAGCACCGCAAGCAGCAGCAGCAGCGCCGGCAGCCAGACCGCCACCGTTCCGCGCAGCGTCTGCCAGGCCGTGATGAAGTAGGCCAGGGAAAGCGCATAGACCGGGGCGTACAGCTCGATGTACCCGAAGAATACCAGAACGCCGCTCCCTCCGAGCAGCAGTACGCCCCCGGCCACGATGACGGCCGCCCGCTCCTTTCGAAGGGAAAAGAACACCGATGACGCCGCGACGAACATGCCGATCAGACCCGCCACGGCGAAGGGCAGGCGGATGTCGTCAGGACGCAGCATCCTTCCCGCCGCATCGATCAGCAATCCGGTCAGCCACGCGCTCGGCTTGATCATGCTGTTGGCATAGTCTGGCAGCGTGATGCTGCGATACAACTCCGCCGCGTACCAGGTGCCGTCTCCGAGAAAGGCATAGGCCACCGGAAACAGCCAGGCCAGCGCTGCCGCACCGAGACTCAGTCCCGCGGCAAGCAGCCACCGTGACGCAACGCCTGCGCTTCCCTCTGCTCCGTCCCTGTGTTCCGCACCCGCTCCGCGCTGGAACATACGGGCGACCGGAGGAAGCAGCAGAACCAGAGGAAGCCAGAGCAGTGCCTGCACAACCACCCCGCCCTCCAGCCATCGTGCGAAATCCACACCCCAGAGCCGCATGCCGTCCGTTGCGCTGAATGTCGCCACGCCCCGCACGAGAAGGAACACGGCGAGCGCCGCCATCAACGGAAGCGCGCCCTCGGGTAGACCGCCACCAGGCGTCCGTGGCGGGCTGCCGGACGGGCCGCCGGCGCCCGTTCTTCTGGACGCCTGCGAATGCTCGTATTTCCGTTTGCGCTGTGTGCTCATGTCTGCCGCTGTGTACTCATGTCTGCCGCTGTGTGCTCATGTCTGCCGCTGTGTGCTCATATCTGCCGCTGTGTGCTCATATCTGCCATGTGTACTCATGTCTGCCATGTGTCAGTCTTGCTTGAGGGGAAGCGTGAGGCGGAGCAGCTCGAGTTCGGCGATGGCTGCCTGCGCGGCGTCGATCAGTCGCCGCTGAGCCTCGGATGAGGCGATGCGATGCCGCTCGGGCGTGGAAAGAAACAGTCCGTAATGCCGGATGGCGGCCTCGATCCGCGGCGGATCCGTCTGTCGCTCGGCCTCCGCAAGATAGTACGCGGGCAGGGTGAAACTGCTGTCGAGGCGCAGCGACTGTTCCAACGCGAGAACGGCGCCGTCGAAATCTCCGTCTGTCAGCAGTCCCCTTCCGGAATAAAATGCGAGCGTGCCGCTGTGACGGATGTCCGCCGCGGCGGCGCGAAACGCCTCGCCTCCGGGGAAAACCCCCGTGCGATCCCATCGCCGCTGCGCTTCCGCCATGGCCACAAGCGCGGCGTTCCCCGGCAGCGCGCGCAGCGCAGTGGCCTCGCGTTCGAAGAGCGCGTCCATCTCCCCCGCCGACTGCGGCAGCTGTCCGAGTTGCGTGAGAAGTTCGATGGCGAGTTCCCGGTACTCCCCGCTGCTGCCTGCATAGGACTGCCCTGTCCTTTTCTCCTGCATCCCGACGATGTGTCCACGAAGCTCTTCCATCATCCAGGACCAGTACGCGGCCCGCTCTCCTGCCGGAACGCCTTCAATGATCGCGAGGGCGTACTTCCGGAAATCCTCCGGATACCCGACCATCTCGATCTTCTTTCCGATCGCCCACAGCACTCCCTTGCGATCACCTGTGCTTTGCGAATATTTCCGCAGATGCTCGTAGCCGTTCAACGCGAAGTCGCCGGGAATGCGGCGGTCGTCGAGCGTCATGATGTCACGGAACCGTTGCTCGGAGCGGGAGGAGTCGACATTGACCAGCAGCCAGGGCAGGACGGCAACCACCGAGGCCCAGGCCGCCAGGTGCAGCAGATAGCCGCGTCGTGCCTCCTCCTCGCGGCGCAGGAGGGTAAGCGCAAGCAGCGCGGCCACCACGCCAAAAAATGCGGTCACATCCCAGTCCCTCGCCATGCCGAAGCCACTGTAACCAAACAACATGAGGAAAAAGGAAAACAGCACATGCGTGAGCGCGACAAGCGACGGGGCGTCCCATGTCTGCCGCGTGAGAAATGGAAGCACAAGCAGTGCCGGACCCGCGGTAAAGAGCAGCATGTTCAGTACGTCCACAAGATGCGCGGAGGAAAGCAGTGTGTAATGCTGCATCGCGCCTTCCTCCCCGAACGGAACAAGCGACAGGATCACCCGGCTGCCCTCCCAGGCGATGCCGCTGGCGAAATAATACACCGCGCCCGCGGCCAGTGCCGCAGCCGACAGCAGCAGCACGCCGCGCATGGAGACAAAACGTGCCGGACCCTCGGTGGGAACTGCGTCACCATTCGGGGCGGTGGATTCGCGTCCGGCGCTGTCCGCTGCGCCGCGCCAGCGGGCGAGCAGGGAAAACAGCACGCCCGGAAGGAGGACCAGCGACATCAGATGCAGGGCGGACGAAAGCAGCAGTGTGAACAGCGGCAGCAGCGCAGGGACGCGTCCGCGGGACGCTTCGATACTCAGCCACGCCGTGACCGCGATTCCGACATAGGCGAATGTGTAGTATTCGACGTACCCAAAAAACAGCAGCAACCCCGGAGTGAACAGCAGCAGCATGGCCGCGGGCGGCCACTGGCTTCCGACATCGGACAAAGAGATCGGCTGATCGACCGTGCCTTCCCCGCGGGCGGGACTGCCCGTGCGCGGGTCGGCCGGAGCGTGTGACAGTCGACACCGACGGATCGGCGAGGACATCCACAGCGAGAGAGCAACAAACAGGGCGCCGGCAGCGGCACCGGTGATCCAGAACACGAATTGCGGATTGCCGGCCAGCCCGCTTCCCTCCACAAAGAGCAGGCGCGCGAGGAATGCCAGTGTCCACCCCGTCAGTGGAGCGGAACCGAGGCTGTAGAGCACGCTCTCCGAAACCGGAAGACCGGCGATCAAACGAAAATGCTCGGCGAGATACACGGCGCCGTCGCCGAGAAAATAGGTCTCCATGCGAAACAGCCAGAAGCAGGCCGCCGCTATTGTCCCCAGGCCCACGGCCATCAACCATGCGGGAAAATTCCCGGACGAGTGGAGAAGGCGCCGCGAGAAGGCAACGAAGGCAGGCGTGGCAGCGGCGATGCCCAGCAGGGCGAACAGCGCCTGCGCCCAGAAGGGAAGCCACGCCGCGGCGTTGAGTCCCCATAGCCGCTCAGTGGGAAACTGCGCAGCGGCGAAACGCAGAAGGACGAATCCGATGAATACCACCGAGGCACGCAGGGCAAGCCCGCGCACGATCGGAGCGACGGCGGCGGGCTTCCGCCCTTCCCCTTTCCTTCCGCCGCGCGCGGGAGCGGAGTGCTGTCTGACTGTTTGTGTTCGTTTCGCCATGTCTGCTTGATAGGTGTCCGAAGTCGCTGGATAGGAGTTCCGAAACCGCCCGATGGTGGTCCGACGCCGCTGATGTCAGGGCGCGATCATGACACGCGCGCGGATCGGGCCGCCGGCGAACAGGTAAAGGCCCGGTGCCAGGTCTGGCGCGATAAAACGGATATCCCCACCGTGAATTCCTGTAATCCGGACCTCCGCCACGCGTCGGCCGAGCAGGTCAAACGCCGCGAGTCGCGTTCCTGCCGCGTCGGCGGGATGACCCAGGCGCAACACGGCCGCCGCTCCGGGACGCAGGGGCTGCGGCCAGACGGCGTGCACGGGACGCTCCGGCAAGCGTCCAGCGGAGGCAGGACGCGTGAACTTCCGTTCGATCAGATTCCACAAGTCCGTGTATCCGCGGTCGTAGCCGAGGGCCCACATGCCGGTGCCCGCGATGCCGAGATCGAGCACGAGATTGTATTTATGTTCCAGGCTCTCCTCGTCATCATACCAGAGCTGCCGCCAAGAGGAGGACTCATACGAAACCCAGGGATTGAGAAAGAGCTCGCTCCACTGCCGGTTCCAGGTGGGCAGCTCCTGGCGAATGATGGAATATGTGCGCGCCGTGCCCCGTCCCGTTGTTGGTGAGCCCGCGGCCGCGCCAATCACCGGCCAGTCATAGCCGTAGTACGGCACCCCCATGACGAGCCGCCCTGCGGGTACGCCCGCGTCGAGATACCAGCGCAGGCTGCGCTCGACGTTGTAGGTCATGCCACGCAGCGGAGCGACCGGTCCGGCGTTTGTGCTGGAGGACCAGGAATAATCGTAACACATCACAAAAAACAGATCAACGGAGGCCGACAACGCGGCGACATCCCAGCCGCCGTTCCAATCCACCGCCGGCGCGGCGACGCTGATGATAGCATCCGGGATGCTGCCTGCGGTGCGCGCGGCATCGAGACGAAGCCGCAGATCCGAAGCGAACGTCACCAGCGCGGCGCGCATGTCGCCCGGCACGGACTCGAAATCCAGGTTCACCCCGTGTCCCCCGCGCTCGGCGAGCAGGGCGACGAGACGTTCGATCAATGTGTCTTGCGCCGCACGGGAGGAGAGCAGTGTCCGGTTCGATGCACCGCCGAAATTCGTGACCGTCAGCAGCACTTTCACTCCCTCGGCCTTGGCGCGGTCGATCACGGACGAATTCCGCCAGCCGTGGATGTTGGTTGCCTCGCCTGTGGTTGGATCCACTTCGTAGGAGAAATACGCCAGGTGCGAAAGCAGGTCCCAGCGATACCCGTCCGCCACCTCGTCGGGAATCCAGTACGGATGATAGCCGTGCACGACATGGGTGAGACTGGAAGCCGCGCGTGGCAGGGCATGATCGGGGGACAGCGGCCGCTCTGTTTCGACGGCGGTCGATGCGGAGCCCGGCCGAAGCCGGGATTGCCGCGCGTGCGGACTGTCGGAAGGCCCGTCCTGCGACGCGTCCTGCGACGCGTCCTGCGCGAACGCAGTGGCGGTGAAAACAAGAATGAGGAGCGGAAACAGCAGATGTCGCATGGGAATGGTCAGACCGCGCCTTCTCCCTCACCGGCGAGGGCGCTGAGCTGATCGGGTTTGAACACGCCACGCTCGGTGATGAAGGCGGTGACCATGTCGATGGGCGTCCATTCGAAATAGCGGTTCCATATTGCGAAACCGCCGTCATCCTCGGTCCATACGGAATCCTCCCCGTCTGCCAGGAGTTCCTCCCCCGGACGGTCTTCGACCGGGACGTGTTCATGCAGTTGGGGCGAGAACTTGAGTGAGTCGCAGAGCACGTAGAGTGGCTTTCCGATGCTTCGACAGCAAAGGGCGAGCGGGAGCGTGCCGGTTTTGTTCAGCAGGTAGCCATCAGCGGAAATGCTGTCGGCACCGACAACAACGGCATCGGCCCGGGGCACCGCCTCCGCCATGGCTGCGTCGGTCATGAGGGTGACCGGGATCTGCCGTTCGTACAGGTCGCGCACGCTGCGATGTCCTTCCAGCATCGGCCGTCCCTCAAGCAGATAGACATGCGTCAGACGCTGCAGGCCATCGAGATGGAACAATGCGGAGAGAACGGTCGACGAACGTGACATCGTTGCCAGGGTGACGGGCTTCTCGAACAGGTTACTGAAGATATCAGCGATCTGGGCACCGGACTGCGCGAGAATTTTCTCGAGGGACGAGAGGTAGGCGATGGCGTCGGCGGTTTCCTCGTTTTCCTTCAGCTTCGAGAGGAATTCGGACTCGAGGATGTGCAGCACGGCGTGCAGCGATGGCATGCTCTTCTGGGACTGCTCGAGTTGGATGAAACCCTCACGCAGCTCGTCGAAGCGGTAGCCGATGGCGCAGCTTTCGCAGAGGGCCAGAAGTTTCCTGATCAGTTCCGTCGCGCCGGAGGTATTGTCCGACGCCAGTTGCTCGAATTCTTTCAGCACATCCTTCTACAGTAGTGATGGCCAAAAGATAGGCCCCTCGCGGGCAAAAGGCAACATGCGAGAACGCCGTTCCTTGAGATGGGGAACGGCGTTCGGATACGGTTTGCTGCACGCTGGAAAAGCGGCGCGGGACATCGTCTATTTCTCGAAGAAGAATTTCTCCTGTCCGAAGGCCGGGCGCAGATGCGTGAGCCAGCTGGCCTCTTCGTCGTACTTCGCGAAAAACGGTTTTCCGACCCATTCGGGATTGCGGCCCTGAAGGAAACGCAGGGCGAGGACTTTCTCGCCGTGCACTTCCGAGACGCCCATGACCTCGACCTTGCCGGGCGTGGCTGACATCGACGGACCGCGCACCGTGCGCGCAAGACCGTTGACATGGCGGAATGCCTCCCGGAAAATTTTGTAGGCACGCACAAGCGGGATCTTGAAATAGTGCTCCGCTCCTGTGTCGCGTTCGACGAACATGTAATACGGGATGATGCCGAGACGCACCTGTTCGCGCCACATCAGCTCCCAAACTCCCGCGTTGTCGTTGATGTGGGCCAGCACGGGCGACTGGCTGCGGATCACCGCTCCGGTGTCGCGAATGCGGCGCACTGCTTCGCGCGCGAGGGAAGTCTCGAGTTCGCGGTGGTGGTTGTAATGCGCCATCACGGCGACCGATCGTCCCGAAGCGATGATTTTCTCGAAGAGACGAAGCATATCGTCGGCGTCGGGATCGGTCACGAAACGCTGTGGCCAGTAGGCCACGGACTTGGTCCCGAAGCGGATGGTCTGGACATGTTCGAGTGTCGGGTCGAGCAGCGGATCGACGTACTGCTCGAGCTTGTGGGTTTTCATCACCATTGGATCACCGCCGGTGAAAAGCACGTTGGTCACTTCCGGATGGTGGCGGATGTACTCGGCCATCTGGCCGGCTTCCTTCGCCGCGAAACGCAGGTCGTTCATTCCAACGAACTGTGCCCAGCGGAAACAGAAGGTGCAATAGGTATGACAGGTCTGTCCGGCCGCGGGAAAAAACAGCACGGTCTCCCGATACTTGTGCTGCAGCCCCGGCACCACTTCGCCGTCCAGCTTCGGCACGTTCATCGTCGTCTGCCCCGCAGGATGCGGATTGAGTTCGAGACGGATGGCATTGGCCGTTTCCTTGAGCTGATCGCGCGGGGCGCCTGCACGGTGCAATGCCGCCATGCGCTCGAAATGCTCTTCGGAGAGCATGCCGCGCTGGGGAAACGTCAACTGGAAGATGGGGTCATCCGGGATGTCGGACCAGTCAATGAGCTGGTTGATGACGTAGGAATTGACCCTGAAGGGAAGGACGCTCGATACGACCTGCATGTCAAAACGGAGATCGGCGGGGAGTTCACTCACCTGGGTGATGTTCTCGAAATTCCGCTCGGTGAAGTATGCAAACGGTTCCACGTCACGCTGCGTCATCGCAAAGACGTGGGGTCGTGCCCTGCCGGGTGGAGAAAGCGGGCGCATGTCCATGGGGGCCTCCTTTTTCTGGATATAACACAATACTACAAAGAACTGGCTTCTGTCGCTCTTTCTGCTCTCCCTGTGGCTATGTGAAAGTGAAGCCGAGCATATTTAAGGTAAAAAAAAAGCGATTCGATGCAAGGGAAATCGGAACCTTTGCGCAAAACAAACACTCCCCCGCCCTTCCGGGTCGGGGGAGTGTGCCTTCGTCAGGTCTTTTCTTTCGCGCGCCGCGCAAGCGGCGCAAAGCGCATGCGAAGCATGCAAAGCGCATGCGAAGCATGCAATGCGCGTGCGCAGCACGCAAAGCGTCTATACCGTCTCCGTCAGGGAGGCCTTCAGGAAATCGCGGTTCATGAGCGCGATGCCGGCGACGCTGATACCTTTCGGACACACCGCCTCGCATTCGTACTGGTTGGTGCAGCCGCCGAAGCCCTCCGAGTCCATCCGTGCCACCATGTTCAGCACACGTCGCTTGCGCTCGGCCTGTCCCTGCGGGAGGTAGGCGTACTGCGAGACCTTGGCGGCGACAAAGAGCATGGCCGAAGCGTTCTTGCAGGCCGCGACACAGGCGCCGCAGCCGATGCAGGCGGCGTAGTCCATGGCATTGTCGGCGTCGG
>JAGTUZ010000298.1 GCA_018224415.1 Bacteroidota bacterium
CTTCATAGAAATAGGGCACGGTGTCGAACAGGCTGCAGAGCCCCGGGATCACCCCGATCTCGACCCACCGCCGTTCCTCCGTAAAGCGATAGCCTTCTGTCACGGCACGTTCCACGCGGAAGAGCAGGCAGCTAAGTTCCGGTGGGACCTGCCAGCGCAGCACGAAGCGTCCGTCCCGGTTCCCGCTGACGCGAAGCTGCATGCTGTCGCCACGCGCATATCGCACATCCAAAGCCGGCGTCCGTACCGATACCGGAGTGTTCCCAATCACCGCGGCTTCGGCGTATATGGTTGATGTAAAAAGCGACAACACGAAGATGATGCCGCGAGAGAAACCTGTATTGCCAGTTGACATGATACTCCTTGCCATTTGTATAAAATGACGACCTCGATAATACAGGGCAAGGGAAGAAATGATGACCGATTTGCGGCCACAGCACAACAACGGCTCCCCGAGGGGAGCCGTTGCTTGCTTAGGAAGACGAGCACGTCGTGGATGAGGGGTGTGATCGGCAAGCGATCACTGGTCAGCGATCGACCAGAATCAGCGGGCGATCACGAGCATGCGGGAAACGACCTGCTCGCCTGCCTGCAGGCGGTAGATATACGATCCGGGCTGAAGCGACAGGCCGTTGTCACCGAGACCGTCCCAGCGCTGTGTACAGCGGCCGGATCTTTGACGGATAGTGAGGCGGCGCGGGAGGCGAATCGTCGAAGAAATTCAATAACCCTCTTCGCTCGATACGTCTTTAGTTGAATCAGAACGTCTAGCTTCCTGCTCGCATATTCTAGACATACATTATAACCACAAGCATCACCGACCCGGTTCCCGCGGTGACCATTTTTTTCCGCGAGGACTTCCACGGATGCTTGCTTCATTCAAGAGCATGTTATACGTTGTTTCCGCACACCATCATTCCATGGAAAGAACGGAGATTTCATGAAGCACCTGCTCGCATCCCTGCTCGTCCCTTGCGTCATCCTTGCGCTGTTGATCGCCGCCTGCAGCGAGGACGATCCCACCGGTCCCAACGATCTCGGCGGCGAGACGAATCTGGAACTGACGCAGGTGGGACAGGAATTCCCGATTTCGATATCGGTACCCGGCACGCAGAGCATTCTGTCCGAACTGAAGGACAGCATCGTCATCACCGCCAACGATGGAGGCATCGTCACCATGCGTGGTATCGTGGGCTTCGATTCGGCGTGGGTGCGCGGACTCGAGGCGGAACTGGGAATCTCCGCGCTTCCGATTCCCTCGAAGCGCGCCATCCTGGAAACCTACATGCAGCGTTTCGGCGCCGTGATCGATTCGACGGACAAGCAGGCCATGACCATGCGCGTGGATGCGAAACTGAAAGTGACCTCGGAAGGTATGCAGGAATTCGTCAGCAGCGGCGGTGATCTCTCGCGTCCCTTCACCATCGTGAAATACGACATGAATGTCGGCGACAGCTGGGAATTCACCGACGCGGACGGCGTGAAGATCACGCGGACGGTGGTGTCGAAATCAACGACGGATGATTACGAGGTGGGATTCTGGTACCTGAAGGTAATTAAGGTGGAAGAGACGCGCGAGGATCCCCTGATGGAGAAAATCACCTACGTCACCAACCACAAGTTCGGTCTCGTGGGCGTGCACATGCTCACCAAGACCGGCAAGGAAATCAAGACTATCGTCTTCCCCCCAACACTCTGACGGTCTGTATCGGAGACGCCGGCGCTTCGGCGCCGGCACCGTGATCTCCGGTGCGAGCGGAATCAGGATGACGAGGACGCGCTCGCGGCGCCGGCGGCGACCACCGCCACCATGACGGCGGCGTTGATCTCCTCGACAACGGCGCTGACGGCCTTGCCGACCGCCTCCCCCTTGAGCATTTCCTTGACGCGTTTTTTCGCCTCGCGGCGCTCGCCCTTGGGCACGACCTCGTTGAGCAGTCCGCAGGCGAACACCAAGCTGATCAGCGCGACGTGCCTGTCGCTTGGCGCGATGCGTCCGCTGATGACATCGTACAACCGCTCGCGCACGAGTCGCTCGGGCTGGGGATCGCGCTCGGGAAAGCGCTGGTAGGGGATCACCCAGAGAAAGTGCTTCTCCTCATGCCGCAGCACGCCTTTCTCCACGAGGGATTCACTGGTGCGGCGTTCGATCTTCTTGATCTTCCGCGCCAGGCGCGTTACCCAGTATTTCGCATCGCGTTCCTTCGGCGCCGTCGCGATCTGTTCGAGCGCCTCGTCGATCAGGGCGTCACCGGTCGGGACGCGGTCGGTCACCGCAAGCCGCTTCTCCCGCCACATCAGCTTTCCGCCCATGCTCAGTTCCAGCAGCAATCCGCCGGCGATACCGTACGGCAGGGCCGTACTGCCGGCCATGAGCTTCGATCCTTTCCGGTCGTGCGTCGCGATGAGCAGAAGCTGCTCGGCAAGGGTAAGTCTCATGGTCTTTCCTCCGGTCTGTGTGCGGATGGTTCGTATTGCGCCTTCATGCCTCCCTGTCTTCAAGCTACGCAGAAGTGGGCATTCTACCTATATACGTGAGCGTCGGCGGCTACACGCGAACGTCGGCGACAGTCCTTTACGGGTATCGAATGCCGGCCTCGACCAGAATACGCTTGGTCCGGAAGGAGCCAATAAAAATCAGCCGAGCAATTCCAGGATATCGGCTTCGATGCTCTCGGGCGCCGTCACGGGCGCGTAGCGGCGCACGGGATGTCCGTCGCGGTCGATGAGGAACTTGGTGAAATTCCATTTGATGCGTCCCCCTCCGATGCCTGACAGCTCCCGCTTGAGGTATCGGAAAATCGGATGCGTATTTCCTCCGTTCACCTCGACCTTCGCAAACATCGGGAAGCTCACGCCGTAGTTCAGCAGGCACCCCTCGGCGATGCTCCGTTCGTCGCCGGGTTCCTGGTTGCCGAACTGGTTGCAGGGAAAGCCGAGAATGACCAGTCCCCGGTCGCGATACTTCCGGTACAGCTCTTCGAGTCCCTCATACTGCGGCGTGAAGCCGCATTTGCTCGCCGTGTTCACCACCAGCACGACCTTCCCGGCGTACTCGCGCATGTCCACTTCCTGTCCCTGCAGGCTGCTAGCCGCGTGCGTGTAAAACGTATTTGCCATAACACCTGAATCTTGTGAGTTGCTGAGAAAACAACGCCCGTCTTGGACTTGGTTCCAAGACGGGCGAACACTGTGCGAGCCGATGACAGTGGTCAGGCCGGAAAAATGCATCCGCTGCCACCCTCGTCACGGTCAGCGCATGACAATCATCTTGCGGGTCGCACGTTGCGTACCGGAAGCGAGTGTGTAATAATACAATCCATTCTGCAATCCAGCAGCATCGAAACGAATCGTGTGCCGACCGGCGTGGTAGCTCACGTCTTGCAGCGGACGCGCGACTTCCTGACCCAGTGAATTATACACCGTAAGCTGAACCGAGACGCCGCGATCGAGTTCGAAGCTTATCCGCGTATTCTCTACGACTGGATTCGGGACATTCTGCTCCAACGTGAAAACCGCGGGAGCAAGGCTGACGGGGAGGCTGTTTGGCGTTCGAGTGAACCCGAGTTTCGTCATTGTCGATTCGTCCAGAGGTTCACAGTAAAAGAGATGGGAGTTGTCTGTTGTGGATTTCAGATATTCCCATTTCGTCGGATCCGAGGTCACGACCGCCGGATCGCCGGTGTAGTGCGCATAATCCATCACCAACGCGCGTTTCCAGTCAGCCGGAATCGGAACAACACCCGATGGACCGGCGATCTTCTTCGTCGACTCGTTCCATTTTGTCATGGAAATGAAACCGGTGCTGTTGTATTCGTCGATCGCGGCGTTCGTCCCACCCATATTATGATGGCATTCCGCGCAGCCAATGGCTTCTTTCTTGATGATGTGAGAATGGTACGACGAAATGATGTAGTTCGTCTTGCCGTCGTACGTATGCGTCATGAATCCACCGAGCCTCACCTTGCCGTCTTTCTTCACAAGCAGCCGGTAGTTCCGTAACTGATTGATCGCCCTGTTTTTGCCGGTGGCAAGCAGGCTTTCGAAGTGACAGCTCGAACACGTCAGAACCGCTTCAGCGTGGCACGCCGCACAGTCAACCTTGTCGGCATGGACGGAGTGGGCGGAATTGGCGGGAACATTCGCATGGCAGGTGGAACATTCCTTCTTGATGGCTCCGGCTGCCTTGAGAGAGGGGTAGGCTACTCCATCATCACCGTGAATCTCTTCCTTCGAATGGCAGGCCACGCATCGCATTCCGGCTTTGGTGTGAACGTCAATGTCGGGATATGCGGTACGCTCGTATTTCTGCCTGTTATGGCAGCCAAGACATGTGTTGTCGGGAACCGATGATCCAGTCGCGAAGTCGTGACAATCCTTGCAACTGGGTGCATACGTGTCCGCATCGATAGGATCGCCATTGGGGTATGTTCCCGATGTCGAATGGCATTTCTGGCAGGTAAGCTGAGACATGGGGATTCCTGTGATCGTCTCCATGCCGCCATTATCCGCTCGATAGGCCGTATTCTTGCCTTCACGCGTGTAGTGAAGACTCGTTGCGATGTTCGATTGACCGAAAATGATCGCGGGGACCAGGAAGAAAAGCGCAAGAGGCAGAAAGTGTAATAGTCTTCTCATTTGAGGTACTCCATGAATGAAAGGTGCTGACAGTAGCGAAGCAATTACTTGTCCGATGCCAGGATTGATGGATGGTGACGCTTGCTCTTACACCTTCTTTGCGTACCAGCCACGCTGGGGGAACCCATAAGAAGGGTAAGGTCATCTGGGTATAATGATAGTAAATATTCGGACCTTAATCAACTAATCTTTCGCGGACAGCAAAACTCAACCCGGAGGCCGTCGCATCGACGACGCCTTCCGGCCTGGACCTTCTGTATGATATATGTATAGATCTGGACTTCTGACAAATTTTATGTGCATGAGTCAGTCATGCGCATAACTATGGTAGAGCTGGATGCTTCTAGACGGTCTGGTGCAAGAACCGTTTGATCTTTTGTGTGGCGGTTTTCTCGAATGGCGCACGCTGTTCGATGACGGCGGTGAGCTGGGAAAAGCGGTTGACATTGGCATTGACATACGTGTGCAGTTCGTGGAGGATTTCCTCGACCCGCTGCTGCACGTACTGCATCGCCTCGTCCTTGAGATGCGCAAACTGCGCCTCGATTTCCTCGTAGTTGAGATGCACCATGGCAACGAGGCGTCCCTTGCTTTCGGTCACCAGCGACTCGAGTACGTAGCGGTGCGTATTGATGACGGATTCGATTTCCTCGGGATAAATATTCTCTCCGCTCGCGCCGACAATCATGTTCTTGAGCCGGCCCTTGATATAGAGATGTCCGTCGGCGTCGAAGGAGCCAAGGTCGCCGGTGCGGAACCAGCCGTCGTCGGTGAAGGCCTCGTGCGTCATCTCGGGTTCGTTGTAATACCCGCGCATCACGCTGTCGCTGCGCGCCTGGATCTCGCCCTCGCCGGTCAGGGGATCGGCGTCAGCGATGCGCAGTTCGACCCCTTCCATCGCGGGACCCGTGCTCTGATATCGCACGACCTGGGGATTCGCGCCGGCCAGCATGGGTGAGGTCTCGGTCAGGCCGTAGCCGATCGCATACGGAAAATTCGCTTCGCGGAGGAAACGCTCCACCACCGGATCGAGCTTGGCGCCACCGATGCCGAAGAAATGCAGCCGTCCGCCGAAGGTCTTTTTCAGCTTTTTCCCCGCCAAGCGGTGAAGGAACTGCCGGCCTTTGGTTGTGCCGTATACCTTGCGCATCAAGACGTTTTTCGTGAGCTGCGGCAGCACGCGCATCTTGTAAATTTTCTCGATGACCAGCGGCACGCTGAGCATGAGAGTGGGACGCACTGCCTCGAGCGCCGGCAGCAGCACGGCTGCGGTGGGCGGCTTCTCGACATACCGCACCGAGGCCCCCTGCATGATGGGGAGAATCAGCCCGAGCGTCTTCTCGTAGACATGCGACAGCGGGAGGATGGAGAGAAAGACATCCTCTGACGATATCGGCTGGATGGTCTGTACTTTCAGTGCGTTGAAGGCGATGTTGCGATGTGTGAGCATCACACCCTTGGACTTGCCCGTCGTGCCTGAAGTATAGATAATCGCCGCAAGATCGTCTTCCTTCACGTCCGCCGAAGGGCAAGTGCCTGCCTTGTCTGTCCACAACGGACGTCCTTCTTCTTCACCTCCGAGCATGGAGAAATCCTCGAGCCGGATGCGAAGTCGCAGCGTGTCGAGCTTGATGCCTTTCACGTGCTCGCGCAACCGATCGGAAACGAACAGGGCGTCGCAGCCCGCATGCTTCAGGAATGTCTCGATTTCACGGGGATGGAAATCCGGCAGCAGCGGCACCACCACCGCGCCCATGCTTGTGATCGCGAAATAGGCGATGCCCCAGTTCGGCATGTTGCCGCTGAGGATGGCAACGCGGTCGCCCGGACGCACGCCGCGCGCGCGAAGCGCCGCCCTGAGGCGCGCTGCCTCTTCGCCGAATTCCGCGTAGGTCAGCGGTGTGCCGGAAACAAACGACAGCGCGGGACGCTGCGCGAAACGTCGGACGCTGTTTTCAAGAATGGTGGCAAGCGTAAGAATATTGGAATCGGTCATGGGTTTCCTCGTGATTGGAGGAGCAGGGGTCGATTGAATATGATGCCAGGGCGGGAATCGAGGATTCGGCTATTCAAATGACAAATGACATATGACAAATGAGCGCCATCCGAAGAAATCTCATACTATTTGTCATTTGTCATTTGTCATCCGACATCTGACATCCGACATCTGTCATCTGTCATTTGTCATCTGTCATTTTATCAGCTGGATGCGCCGCATCAGCGTCTGACTGACCGTGCGCAACACGACAAGATACGAACCGGAAGGGAAATCCGCCGCATCGAAGACGGCGCTGTGGGTGCCGGGCGGGAGGCTGCCCGCGTGCAGCGTGGCGAGACGGCGGCCGTGCAGGTCGGTCACATACAGTTCGGTAAAACCGGCCTCGATGGTTTCATATTCGATCTGGGTGGACGCATTGAAGGGGTTCGGACGGTTGGGCGCGAGACGCAACGTGCCCTGCGCGTCGAAGAGCCTGTCGCCGCCCTCACGGCAAATGTCGGTGAGCCGGAAGAATCCGGGAGACTCGAATACGGGGAAACTCGCACCGATGGCGGCAGAATTCGAAAGCGTGAGCGGCGTCGTTTCCACGTCGCCGAGCACGGCCATGAAATCATAGCGCGCGAGCACGCCGTCGGCGTCTGCCTGCAACGGCAGGTCGTCCAGCGGAATCACCCGGTCTGCGCCGTCGATGCTGCCTTTGGGCGTGCCCCCGATGGGCACGAGCAGCGAGGCGCGGAAGCGCAGTTCGGTGGTGAAGGCCCGCGCGCCGGTGAAGAGCACGTCGCGCGCATCGCGCAGACGGATGGGCACGGAAACGATCTCGCCCGCCGCCGCCGAGAGTGTATCGGTCGCCAGCGTGGCGGTCGCGTCGCGCGCCACGCCTTCGCCGAACAACAGCGCGCGCAGCGCTGTCGCGCCTCCGTCGACGGTGAAGTCGATGCTGCCGCTCGATCGTCCCTCGCTGCGCGCCTCGAAGCGCAGAGTCATGGCATGTGTGCCGAGCGGGGAAAGGGTGAACGGTGCCGCACCATCGATGACGGAATACTGAAGAAGATCCGGTCCCCCCTGCTCCGCCGTTAGGACTTCCACCTGACCCGCACTGAGATTGCGCACCATCACCAGCGTGCTGTCGCGTTGCGCCCCCAGCGGCAGTACACCGAAGTCGATCAGCACCGTCTCCAGCGCGATCCGCGGTTCGTAGGCCTCGCCGCGGATGGAATAATACTGCGTGTCGATCTGGGAGAACACCGCGATGGTCGCAAGCTTGACCCCGGGCGTGGAGGGATGGAAGGCGAAGCCCGTGGGATGGCCATCCCCCGCGGGCACGAACACGGGGCCCTGCCCGGCGATCACGCTGAATGATGAGGCGTCCGCTCCCTCGATAGAGATGGCGTCGATGCGAATACGCGCGGGACCGGTGTTGCGCACGAACGGCACAAGAAGCGAATCACGCTTTCCGCCAACTTGCAGCAGTCCCATATCCACCGCCTGCGCGGCGGAGCGTGGCACGACGATGGAAAATACGGCGTCGGACACGTCGCTGATCTGCGCGCGCAGCGGCGAAGCCACAAGCAACAGCGCTGCCGCGACGAGCAACGACGGCACATACTTCTGATATTTGTATCCGGTATTCTTCATCTCAGTACGTCCTCACCACGCGGAAGCCGTGGGTCTGAGGACTCTGATTCCACGATGAGCGGATGCGTGCCGAGGCGCGGCACAGGGTCGCGGGACTGTTGAACGCCCCGCCGCGCGCGACGGGCGTTTGTGTGCGCTGCAAGGGATTTTTTTTGCCCGGATCGACTTGATCCGTCCCGACATAGGGCGTGTCGATATTTCCCCAGCACCACTCCGCCGCGTTCCCGTGCATGTCGAAGAGTCCGAAGGCATTTTCCTTTTTCTGCGCGCAGCGCTGCGGGGAACCGAGAGCGTTGCCACAATACCATCCCACGAGGTCGAGATTGCGGTCGACGGGCTCGCAGTAGGGCTCGAGCATCGGACCGGAATGAAAATCCTCGCTTCCCCCTTCGCGGCAGGCGTATTCCCATTCCGCCTCGGTGGGTAATCGGTAACCGTTGGCATACCAATTACACGTAACATCATAGCCATAGAATTCAAACAAATAGCATGGGTTTAGTCCCTCGCGCAGCGAGCGCACATTGCAATACAACAAGGCCGACCACAAATCGATGCCGAGAGCGGGACCGTCGTCGGGACCCACGCCGCCGTCAATTCCGGGCAGGCCAATCTCGCGCCACTGACGCCGGGTGACCTCCGTGCGCCCCATCAGGAAGGGCTGCGTGATGGTCACGCGATGCGCGGGACGTTCTTCCATTGTTCCCACCCCAGTGACATCACCCATAATAAAGCTGCCCGCGGGCACGATCACCATGCCGTCGGGCACGGCCGTGGGCAGCGGTGCGGTGACCCGTGCGAGGCATTGGTCGCTGGGCGTGTTGGGCACGCGCCAGTTGTAGGAGAGTCCTCGCACGTTGTCGGCGATGAGCCGCCAGGTCGCACCGTTGTTGGTGCTGTACTCCAGCCGCACGGGGTCGGTGGGCGCAACGCCCTCCCATGTGATGACCGTGTCACTGCCGGCGACGAATACCTCCCCGCCGTTCGGGTGCAGAAGGCGGATCACCCGCCGGTCGCGACCCTTGCCCGGGTCGCCCGCGGTCGCGAAGAAGCCGCCCTCGCAGGCGTCGGAGTCGATGAAGAATCGGCAGATGAGGTAGGAGGAGTCCTCCGCCGCGTAGCGCACGGTGAGCGTGCGCTGCTCACCGGGCTGCAGGGTGAATGGCGGAGCGCTTCCTCCGAAATCCACGACGGAGAAGAGGGGGAATTCCGGAGTGATCGCGGTAATGGTGACGGGACGCGCTTCCGCGCGCAGGGTCACGGTCATGTCGGCACTGCTGCCGGGGGCGACGGCGCCGAAGGCGAGCACGCGCGAGGGCGTGACCGAAAGCCAGGGCAACGAGCTGTTGGGCACCTGGTACCAGCTGCGTGCCGCCACGCTGGACCCGGGCAAGCTGCAGAGTACGTCACGATAATGGTCGCAGCCCTCGCTTTCCCAGGTGATCACACAGGGCGGAAGCTCCTGCGCGAGATCCAGGATACTGCGATAGATGCTCCGCGCCTCCTCGGCCGTGGTCACGTTTTCGAACCAAAGTCCCCCGCTCTGCTCGGCAACACGCCGCAGGATGTCGGGCATGACGTTGTCGAGTGTGATGCAGTAGATGCGTGCGCCGACCTGTTGCGCCATGGCGATGATGGCCGCTTCACTGCCGCCGGCATAGCCGTCGGTCAGCAGCACAACCGTGCGCGCATGGCGTCCGCGTGCCACGACGCCGAGCGCGCCGGCAAAGGGATTGATCAGTGCGGCGTCGAAGCTCGTGCCTCCGCCCGCCTGCAGGGAAGCGACGGCTGTGCGCAGCAGCGCCTTGTCGTTGGTGAAATCCTGGTGCAGGGCGTTCGACGTGTTGAATGAGGTCACCGCGCATTCCGATGTCCCGCCGGGGAACGCCTCGATCCAGGCCTCTGCTGCCGTCTGCGCCAGCACGAGTCCCGCTCCCAGCATGGAACCCGACACGTCGACGGTCAGCACGGCGGACAGCGGCTTCGGATCGCGCACGGGCGGACAGCTCACGTCGATGATCCTGCGGGGAACGCCGTTTTCCATGAGCACGAAATCCCCGGGCGCCAGATCGAGTCTGGGACGTCCCTCTGCGTCGTAGGCGTACAATCCCGCGCGCAGCAGTGGATATTCGGATATGTCAGGTTTGAAAAGGGTCAGCGATTGCGCGTGCGTATCCATTCCCGCGAGCAATGGCAGGAGAGACAGCAAGACCACCGTGATGGTGGTGGAAAGGTGAGATGGAATGCGGCGGTTACAGCTGCGCACGGACATCCTGTGGGTGGTATCGATTCCCTTCCATGATACGAAAATCGGGATCGGATGTCCAGTGTCCCGATGCTGCGATGTGCCGCTGTTATCAGCGGTTGAAGCCGCGCATTGCGGGATTTTCCACACGAGGCACGGCAAGGATGCCTCGCCTGATGAGATCGCTCGTGATGGCGCTGTAGAAACTGCCGGAAATCAACTCCACTCCGACATAATTGATTCCCCCCTCGATGTTGCCCGCCCAGATCACCTGTCCTGTCGCCGGGAGAAAAAGACGCGCGGCGCTGGATTTCCACGCCTGGGTTTCGGTATCGATGTCCGGCGATTCCGGCAGCAGCCAGTCCCGCAGCGGACGTCCGCTGCCCCCGCCGCTGACATACAGCACCGCCGCGATACTGTTGTCACGAATGGCCCAGACCTTTTCCTGTTCAGGCATGTTTTTCAGCGGGGAATACAGTTCGATGTCCAAATACACCTGTGCGGAGGTATTGTCCCGCAGGTACTCCGCGAACTCGGCTTCGAAGCGCTGCTTCAGGGCGAGGTCCTTCGTGTCGTACACCACCATCATGCTGTTGAGCGGGATGTCGCGCGTGGTGAGCAGGAACTGCGTATCGACCACCGAGGTGAGTTCGACGGTGGAACAGGACGTACTGCCAAGCAGCGCGGCAAACGCGAGCAGCATGGTCAGGGAGCGAAACGAAACGCGAACGATCTGGATCGGCATGGGAGTCCGGTGGTTGGTGAGCGGGCCCGTCCTCGCAGCGCGCACGCTTGCGCGAACGAGTCGGATACATGACGAAACCTAATAATACGCCGCGAAAAGACAAAGAA
>JAGTUZ010000299.1 GCA_018224415.1 Bacteroidota bacterium
AGTCCATCGCGGCCTTGACGGAATCGGCACGTTCATAGGCGCGCTGCTCTTCGTCGGTGCTGGGAATTTTTGCGTTCGCCTCCCAGTACGCAGAGTCGCGTTCGTCCGCTTCCTTCAGCACTTTGATGCGCGTGCGGTCGAAGAAATTCTCATTGATCTGCTGGTTGATGCGCCAGTCCTGCAGGACCGAGAAGCCCTCGATCCCGATGCCGATGTTGACGACGGGGACGTTCACATCGGCGTCGAAAACGACGTCTACCGGCTGCCAGAATTCCCCATCGAAAAGCCGGAAATGCTGCTTGAAGGCGAGGGAGGTGAACATCGTCGGCAGCGCGGCGTCGTTGAGATGGACGTCCACCATCGACAGCGCGTAGGTGCTGTCGGCGATGTAGATCATTCCTTCAAACAACGGATCGTTTTCGTCGAGCGCGGAGATTTCGATCTGGTAGATTTTTGTGTCTTCGAGTCTCGTGGTGCCGATCAGACGGTAATAATAACTTCGGAGGCCACGCTCCGAAATAGGTCCGGGCACCGGGCTGCGGTCGTCGAAGCGGAAGTCGTCATCGGAGAAGTCGACGATGAAAAACTGGCTGATGATGATGTTTCCCTGGGAGGGGATCATGGCGCTCTGCTTGCGCGCAGTGATGATTTCCTTGTAGCGGTCGGGCGCGGCCCACCAGGCCTCGGTCTGCGTTTCGAGAATGATGGGCAGAACCCGCGCGCTGTCGGCCTGCGCGGTGGTATCACCCGAGGTGGACGCGTCTTCCGTACCGCCGCCAATGCCGACGCCGACACGCGACCGTTCACCACGGGTTTCCATCATACCCTTCAGCGCTCCGCTCATCCGGAGGAGCACTTTCGAATGGGAGGTCAGGCTGTAATTCCGGAGACGTTCCCGTCGCACTTCCTTCATCTCAATGGCCCTGCGGATAATGCGGAGGGCGGGATTGTCGCCGGGGGTCACCTCGACCTGCGGCATCTCGAAAGCGCTGGACCTCAGCACGAAGCGCATTTCCCCCTGCGCGGGGACGGAGACGGTTTTCGTCTGGCTGCCGTAACCGATATAGCTTGCCGTGACGCGGTGTTCGCCTGCCTCAAGCGCAAGCGTGAAACGTCCGTCGCGATCGCTGGTTGTGCCCTTGTGGCTCTCCTGTACCCAGACGTTGGCGAACTGCAGGGGCTCGCCGGTTTCGCCGTCGATGACGGTACCCACGACCTGGCGCTGCGCGAGGAGGGCGGGTGCGCAAAGCAGGAGGACAGGTGCGCAAAGCAGGAGCACGGGTACGCAAAGCAGGAGGACGGACAGGAGTCCGTTCAAGGATATGTTTCCCGACGGAACGCGGACTTGAGAAACGCACCGGTGGAGCAGGCGAGACATTCGGTGGAGGGTCGGCATGGCACGTGGACTGATGTGAGAATCGTGACGGAGGACAATATACGCAATGCCTCACAAATGGTTACTCCGGACGGAATGAGGGGAAAGGGAATTCACCGTCGCCTGACCTTTTGCCATTGAATTCCTCACAATAATTGGGGACTATTGTGTTGATACCCTCAACCTTCGCAGGACGGACAATATTCGGAATCCTATCTCTTCATCCTCTGTTCCAACACCGCCACCTTTCCCTTCGATGAAATCCATGTACAATCTGAACGGGAGCAACAGATGAACGGCATGATCGGCGCCATGACCGCGCCATTTCTCTTTTTTATGTTCACCTCGGGCACGCCGACGGCGCGTCCGTTCACGGTCGAAACCCCGACCACCGCCGGGATTGTCCACGGTGCGACGGGTGTTGTGCACGGAACGCGCAGCATTGACGAGCTGGCGCTTTCCCTTGAACAGGCCGACCGGCTCTACGAGCGCAATCGCTTCGACGAGGCGCGGCGCCTGCTGGAGCAGCTTCTCCGGAAGCATTCGACGGATGCCGGCGTGCTCTGGCGGCTGGCCAACCACGCGATCAACGACGGTGACGCGGAAACGAACGAGACAAAACAGGAGAAATTATATCGGAAAGCCGTCGCCTTTGCCGAGCGCGCGGTGAAAGCCGAGGCGGACAATGCCTGGGCCCATGCCTATCTGGCGGCGGCCTCGGGCAGCTATGCGATGTATGCCGGCGGCGAGGAGAAAGTGAAGCTGGCCAACCGCATTCGCGACGAACTCGACATCGCGCTCAAGCTCGATCCGGAGAACCAGGTGGCGCACACCATCTACGGTACCTGGCACCGGGAGGTGGCCGACGTAAGCTGGATCGAGCGCAAGCTCGCGAACATCTTTCTCGGGGGGCTGCCGGACGGCAGTTTCGAGCAATCGGTCTGGCACCTGAAAAAGGCGATTGCCATCGCACCGACCGTGCTGCGGCACCGTTTCGAACTGGGAAAGACCTATATGGCGATGGACCGCGAGCGAGACGCCGCCGAGTCCTTCCGCGCAGCGCAGAAATGTCCCGACGGCTGGAAAATCGATCCCCGCCGCCGTGAATTCATGCGCGAGTGGCTCCGCGACAACGGGTAGAAAAAACCACCAAGGCACCGAGACACGAAGAAAGGCACGAAGCATTTTTTACCTGACAGGTACCTCGCATGTCGACATGCATCGACAGTCAGGCTGAATACTTCGGTGCCTGTCAGGCAAAAATTCTTTCGTGCTCTTCTTCGTGTCGTGGTGCCTTGGTGGTTTTTTCTTACCGGGTGATGGTATAGATGGAGATGTCGATGCTGCGGGAGTGGAGTTCGGTGAAAAGCGATCGGCGGTCGTAACGGAAGCCGCGGCCGGTGAGGGCCTCGAAGAAGGGCACGGCGATGAGGCGGTTGGGCTCGGCGAGATAGATCACTCCGCCGGGTTCGATCGCGTGGTCGAGGAAGCCCGCCAGCGGTACGACGAAGCGCTTTTCGTAGATCACATCCGCCGCCAGTATCACCGGCCACTTCTCGCGCGGCTCGTCGCGGAAATCCATCAGACGGATGTCCGCCCGTCCGTCGGGGATGTTGCGCAATAGGTTCAGCTCCGCCGCCAGAAGTGCCAACGGCTCAAAGTCTCCCAGCGTGAGGCGTGCACCCATGGACGCGGCAACGATCCCCGGCAGCGCCAGTCCGCAGCCGATCTCCAGCACGCGTTCCTGTTCGAAACGCGCGGGCACCTCGGCGGCCAGTGCGCCGGCCAGCGCCAGGGCGCTGTGCCACAGCTCTGCCCAGTACGGCAGCCGCTCGTCGACACGGAACTCCTCTTCGCTGATGCCATCGATCAAGTGCTCGATATCCTTCGCCGTCGTTAGCACGTACGTGCGCCCTCCAACAGTCACCTCGATATCCCGCAGGGGAAAGTGGGTGAGGAGGTCGTTTTTAAGTTGGTCTATTCGCTCCATACCAAGCACAGGGGGGAGCTTCGCGAAGCGCCCTTACAAAACAATTTTCGCGTCTCTTGTTCGCGTATTTCGCGTTTTCGCGGTTTCTTCCTACCGTTCGAGGCGGATGCGCGCGTCGACGGCGGTGACGCCCTCGGGGCTGCCGAGCAGCGGATTGAGATCCATTTCCACGATTTCCGGGGCGGCCTGCACGAGAGCCGAGAGGCGCACAACCACGTCGGCCAGGGCCTCCTCGCTGACGCCCGCCTGTCCGCGCACGCCCTGCAGGATGCGATAGCCCTTGAGTCCGCGGATCATGCCGAGCGCCTCGTCGCGCGAGAGCGGAGCGAGGCCGGCGCGGACGTCCTTGAGAACCTCGATAAAAATACCTCCGAGTCCGCAAAGTACGAGGTGGCCGAAGGCGCCTTCCTTTTTCACGCCGGCGAAAAGCTCCAACCCCCGCAGCATGGGTTGCAGCAGCACGGCCGTGGTGTCGGGAATGCCCATCATGCGGGTGAATTCGGCACGCACGGTTTCTTCGTCCTTGATGCCCAGCACCACGCCACCGACATCGGACTTGTGCACGGGACCCACGACTTTCATCACCACGGGGAAGCCGAGACGTTTCGCCTCCCACACCGCGTCGTCGACGGTCGACACCACGGCCTCGCCCGCACGGGGAATGCCCGCCGCGTCAAGCAGACGCTGGATGGCGTCGGGCGCGATGTATCCGTCCGCCTGCGCGTCTATCACCGTGCGAATGGCTGCGTTGTCGACGGCCGGTTGATCAGTGTCGACGGCCGGTTGATCAGTGTCGGTGGCCGGCAGAACGTTGTCCGTTGCCGGAGGAGGCGTATGGAAGATGCGTGCGAGGGCGTTGCCCAGGTTGACTTCGTCGGGGAAGTTGATGCGTCCTTTATCCAGGAAGGCTTCGACTTCCTCCCGCGCCGTGAGGGTGGAGGGGAGGACAGGATAGATGGGTTTTTTCGCAGTCTGCATTTTCTCGTGCAGCAAATCATAGACGTCGAAGATTTTGGCCAGTCCCGGGGTGCCGAATATGACAACCATGGCGTCGATGTCATCGAACTGCGTGTCCACCGCGTCGATGATGGCACCGAGCTGTTCGGCCGTGCCGGTGGCGAGAAAGTCGATGGGATTGGCGACGGAAGAGCCGGGATGGAGTTTTGTCAGGAGATTGTCTGCTGCGGGTCCCGAAAGATGCGGCACGGCGAGTCCGCCGTTCGACAGCGCGTCGGTGAGCATGACGGCCGGACCGCCGGCATGGGTGATGATCGCGATGTTCTTCCCCCGCAGCGGTGGGTGCATGAACACCGAAGCGACGGTGATCAGGTCTTCGCGTCCGTAACAGCGCACGATGCCGGCCTTGCGGAAGAGCGCGTCGACGGCCACGTCGGAGCTGGCGAGCGCGCCGGTGTGCGAGGAGGCGGCGCGGCTGCCGGCTTCCGACGAACCGGCCTTCACCGCGGCGATGCGGCAACCCTTGCGGATGAGCGATCGTGCATGCCGGAGCAGCTTGTCCGGTTTTGCGATGGTCTCGATGTACAGCAGCTTCACCCGCGAGCTGCTGGCCGGATCGAAGCTTTCGTCGAGATGCGCGAGCACTTCCTCCACGCCCAGTTGCGCGCTGTTGCCGACAGCGAAAATGCTGGCGAAGGTGAGTCCTTTCGGGATGCCCGCCTCGAGGATGAAGCAGGCCGTGGCGCCGGAGCCGGAAATGAAATCCACACCCTTTGGATCCAGCGTGGGAATTGGTTCGGTGAAGATGCTGTGGTGATGCGGTGTGCAGATCCCTGTGCAGTTCGGTCCGATGAGCGAGCCGCCGACGCTGTCGATCACCTCTACCACCTGGCGCTCGAGCTCCTTCCCGGCGGCACTTTCCTCACTGAAACCCGCACTGAGGATAATGAAACCGCGCGTTCCCTTCTCCCGCGCCAGCGTCTCGATGACCGGCAGCGTGTATTTCGCCGCGATGGCGATGACGGCAAGGTCCGCCTGCGGGAGGGCCGCTGCGTCGGGATACGCACGGATGCCCTGGACTTCATCTTCCTTGGGATTGATGACGGAAAGTGCGCCGGCGAAACCGCCGTCGATGATGTTCTTGAGCACCTTGCCGCCCGGCTTGCGGACGTCATTCGAGCCGCCCACGACGACGATACTGTTCGGATGCAGGAGCTGGGGGGTGAGCATGCAGATTCTCCTTGGTCTTCGTAACACGTCGCAAGTGTAAATGCGACAACAGAATCCTTAATTTCGGGAAAACCGGCGTGAAATGAAAGTCGGGAAGGACGGAAGGGCGGAAGGACGGAAGGGCGGAAGGACGGAAGGACGGTACCGCCGAGGGTATCGAAGTACCCCTCCAGAATAATCCCGCCGCGCAGCCTCCTGGAGGCGTGCCGCGGTGTGATTTTGTGGTATTCCCTCCACCCTAAACCTCATATAATAAAGGATTCCGGACAGATACTCAATATCTGAATTGACTACGCTTCGCGATTTTCGTATTTTTGTGAATACGGCGGAAAAGATTGATTTCCCTCATGACGGGAGCGGCTCTCTTTCTTGCCACTGAAGACCATCTACCCATTTATCTGTCCGGACATATGAAACTCTCTGATTTCGACTATGCCTTTCCGAAAAACCTGATCGCGAAGTATCCCGTCGAGGAGCGCGACCAGAGCAGACTGATGGTGATCCACCGTCACACCGGCGATATAGAGCATCGGATGTTTTCCGACATCCACGAGTATTTCAAGAAAGGTGACGCGCTGGTCCTCAACGACACGAAGGTGTTCCCCGCCCGGCTGATCGGACGCAAGGAAAAGACCAACGCCAAGATCGAGGTCTTTCTGCTGCGCGAGCTGAGCAAGGACGAGCGGTTGTGGGACGTGATCGTTGATCCCGCCCGCAAGGTGCGTATCGGCAACAAGATCTATTTTTCCGACAAGCTGATGTGCGAGGTGATCGACAACACAACCTCGCGCGGACGCACGGTGCGCTTCAACTATCAGGGTGACTTCTACAAGCTCATCGACCAGGTGGGACAGACACCGCTGCCGCCGTACATCAAGCGCGAGGCGGAGGAGTCGGACAAGGAAAATTATCAGACCGTCTATGCGCGCCAGGTCGGGGCCGTGGCCGCTCCGACGGCCGGACTCCATTTCTCCAAAAAACTCATCGGCCGTCTCAAGAAAAAGGGCGTCGGCGTGACCTCCGTGCTGCTGCACATCGGGCATGGCACCTTCCGTCCGGTCGAGGTCGAGGACCTGACCAAACACAAGATGGATTCGGAGTACTACGAGATTCCGCCGGAATCCTGTTCGGTGGTGAACAAGGCCAAAGACGGCAAGAAAAATATTATCGTCTGCGGCACCAGCACCGTGCGTGCGCTTGAATCGAGCGTCACCACCATGCGCCAGCTTACGCCGGCACGTGGCTGGACGGACAAATTCATCTATCCGCCGTACGATTTCAAGATCACCGACAAACTGATCACGAATTTCCACATGCCGAAATCCACCCTGCTCATGATGGTGGCGGCGTTCACGGATTACGACCTGATGATGAAGGCGTACAAAAAGGCCATCAAGGACAAGTACCGCCTCTTCAGCTACGGCGACGCAATGATGATCATCTGATCGAGAGGCCGCGTCCGCTTCCCCATCACAGGCGCGCGCTATACCAGAATCGATTTCCATATCACAGGCGAGGCCACGGCTTCGCCTGTGTCGTTTCGGAGAAAGCATGACTCCCTTTTCCGTCTGTATTCCTGCCGCCGGCATCGGACGCCGCATGGGCGGCGACATCCCCAAGCAATACCTGCCCCTGCTCGGGAAACCCGTGCTCGCGCACACAATTTCCGCCTTCGATGCGCTTCCGGAATGTGTCGAAATCATTCTCGCCGTCGATGACGAGACCGTCGCGCGGACCGTCCTCGACGGCCTGCAAACACGCTCGCCCCTGCGTCTGCTGCGCGGAGGCACCCGCCGGCAGGATTCCGTCGCAAACGCCATCGCGGCGGTAGAGGATGACAATCGCGTGGTGCTGGTGCACGATGCCGCGCGTCCCTGTGTCACCACCGCACAGATCCGCGCCGTCGCCCGCGCTGCCGCCGAGCATGGCGCGGCGCTGCTGGCCCTGCCTGCGCGCGATACGATGAAGGAAGTGCATGCCGGGATCATCCGTGCCACACTCGACCGCACGGTCATCTGGCAGGCGCAGACACCGCAGGCCGCCCGGGCGGGACTGCTGCGTATCGCCTTCGCGGAAGCCGGCCGCCGCGGGATCGAGGCCACCGACGATGTCTCGCTGCTCGAAGCCATGGATGTGCCGGTCGTTGTCGTCGAGGGCTCGGCCACGAATCTGAAAATCACGACGCCGGAGGATATGGTCATGGCGGAAGCGGTTTTGAGAATGACAAATGACAGATGACAGATGTAGGATGACAGATGGTTGACGGAGGTCGGATGAAAAACGGGACGCTGTATGTGGTCGGGACACCGATCGGGCATCCGGACGACATCTCGCTGCGGGCGCTGGAGGTGCTGCGCGCGGCGGATTATATCGCGTGCGAGGAACGCAAGACGGCGCTGCGGCTGCTGTCGCGGCATGGTATCGAAAAGGAACTGGTCGAGGTGAACGAACATACGGAACGGGAAGAAACGGAGCAGATTGTCCTGGATCTTGCCATGGGAAAGAATGTTGCGCTCATCTCGGACTGTGGCATGCCGGTGTTTGCGGATCCGGGCACGTTCCTGCTCACCGAGGCGCTGGATACCGGCATTCGCGTGACCGCCGTGCCGGGTCCTACCTCCCTGACCACCGCACTCTCCCTGTCGGGCTTCGATGCGCACCGCTTCTATTTTTATGGCTTCCTCTCGCCGAAGAAGGACGAGCGCCGTGCCGAACTCACCGGTCTTCGAAACTTCCCCTCGCCGGTTGTCTTTCTTGATGCGCCCTACCGCCTCCTGCAGGTGCTCGAGGATCTCCGTCTCGCCTTCGGCAAGGGACGACGCGCCGCCGTGGCCTGCGATCTCACCCTTCCCGGTGAGGAGGTCCACCGCGGCACACTCGACACGCTCGTAAAGCATTTCCGTGAAGACCGGAAGAAGCGGGAATTCGTCATTATCGTGGGGGCGGAACGGAAACGTACGGATAGGCGGGGGTAGGGGGAGACGAGAACGAGAATTGGATCGTGCACGAGCACGTGCACGAAAGCGAAAATACCGGTGTTCTCGTCGGATACGGGACCAAATACAAACAGGGCGGATATGCATCCGCCCTGCTGCGATTCAATCAATCAAGAAAACGTACTCGTTCTCGTGCTCAATTCCCGGCAGCGAACGCGGCGCGCTGGAGCGCGCCGACCCCAGGGTCGCCGTTCGCGGACGGGTTCATGGGTTCCGCTATGGTACGATTACCATGCGGCGGACGGCCGAGCCGTCGGTGGTGCGGAGTACGTACATGTACGTACCTGAACGGAGCGAGCGCACGTCGGCCAGCACGGTGTGGCTGCCCTTCGCGCGAGGACCTTCGTCGATTGTGCGCACGTGGCGACCGATCAGGTCGTACAGGTCGAGCGAGACGGTGGTCTCGTCGGGAAGTGTGTAGCTGATCGCAGTGGTGCCGCGTGCGCCGAGGGAGACGGGGTTCGGCGTGTTCTGCCGCAGCAGCAATCCGCCCGTGACATCGACGAGGCGCTCGCCGGGGAGGCAGTAATTGACCAGCTCGAAGCTGCCGTCCGTGCGCCCCGCCACGCTGGCGAAGCCGCCGGTGAAGCCAAAGTCGTCGGACATGCGCAGCGGCGTCGAGAGCGCGTTGCCGACGAGCACGCGGCAACGCAGCCAGGCTAGCACGCCGGCGCCAGACGCGACGCGTCCGCCGGTGGCGGTGATGGCCACTTCGCCGTTGACGTTGTCATAGGTGAAGCCGACCTGCATGCCTGAGGACAGCGAACCCTCCTTGACCATTTCCATCGGCCAGAGCATGCTGCGGTTGAAGCGGATGCTTCCGGCCCAGCCGGTGACATCGGCAACGCCAAGGTCACTGTCTGTCCGGATCGGGATGTCGATCACCGCGTCGGCCTCGGCCTGGATGTCCCCAACGGAAAGCACGGCGTCAACGATGGGTTGCGCGATTCCGGTGCCGCTGATGCCGCCGGAGAACACATACAACGTCGACCCACAGGGATCCGATTCAACCAGCAGACTGTCGGTCAGAATTCCGAGAGACTGCGGAATGAATTCGATGCTCGCCTGCATGCTTGCGCCAGGCTGCAGTGTCGCGGGAGCGGGGGGAACAAGACCGCGAAGAATGAAATCGGGTCCGCCCAGGGAAGCGGCGTCCACAGGCAGGGGCAGTTCGCTGGTGTTGGTGATGGTGATCGTCTGCGTTCCGCCGGACTGGCCGAGCACAACAACAGGGAACGTTGCGGTACCGACGGTGATCGAAGGCACGACGCGGCGGGCAACGATGACCGTCCGTCGCTCGATCGTGCTTCCGAAGGCAGTGAACGTCGAAACGAAGGTTGCCGAATAATCACGTGTCACCTCTTCGGGCGACAGTGTCAGCACGACGTTCTCCGTACCTCCCGGCGCAATCTGCCTCGGAAGTGTCGACGGATCGGGAGAGAGGATTTGCACGAAGGATGCGTCGGGACCTTCCATGCGCACGCCCTCGAGTACCACGGCTTCGAGATAGGTCGATGCGATGTCGAAGCGTGTGGTCCGCGCAACGCACCAGAAGTCCACTCCGAGATCGATGGTGTCGATCTGTGTGAGCGTGCCCTGCTCACCGCGGGCGGTGAGCGAGAAAATCGTTGAATCGACGCAGGGAGCGTCGACACGCAGCGCGAGTCGGCCGCTGAACAAACCGGATGTGGTTGTCGTCAATGTCAGCTGTACGTCAAGCGTGTTGCCCGGGTCGATGCAGAACGGCGGCGCCGGAAGCACCGTGAGTTCGGCAGGGAAGCTGGCGGTTGTGTAACACAGCGGGGTGCTGCCGTCGTTGCGCAGTGTCACGGTCCGCACTTCGGGATTGCCGGTCTGCACCGGACCGAAGTCCACTGTGCCGCCGGCGTCGGCGCGAAGGGTCACGCGTCCGCCCTCGAGCGGGATGTCGAATTGCGGAAGCACGCCGTCATCGGTGCGGACGGTCAGCGCCGCGAGCACCGCGCCGTCGCCCGGCGCCATGGACGGATCGTAGCGGATCTCGAAGATGCGTATGCCACCGGCGTTGACGACTTCCGGCGCAACTACCGGGGTCAGGTTGGTGAATGCGGCGGCGCCCGCGCCGGTGATGGTCGCGGACACAATGGAGATAGGACCGCTGCCGCTGTTGCGCAGCGTGTCGAACAATGTTGTCAGTTCGCACTGCGCCTTCGTGCCGAAGACGAGCTGCGGCGGCTGCACTTCGAGCGTCCCGCGAACAGCGCGTCCCTCGACCGTGAGGCAGATGGTGTCGGGACAGGGAGCGGCCACGATCACACAGACGGTAGCGGTGAAATCACCCTCGGCGGTCGGTGTGAATCGAAGACCGATGTTCTCTGTTCCTCCGGCAGCAATGGTCGAAGGTGCCGCACCGGCGAGAGAAAACAGGCCCGCAGGAGAGACGTCAATGCGTGCGATAGTGGCGTTGAAGCCGCCGTTGTTCTGCAGGGTGAACTGCCGGGTGGACGTCCCGCCGACGTTCACGACCGGGAAGGCCAATGGATCTGGCGCGACGAGATACTCCTGGCGGATGAGTTCGGCATGCAGCGGGATGCGGTATTCGATGCCGCAACGCTGCATGGTCAGCACGATCTCGTCGTCGAAGACACCGTAACCCGGACGCGTGAAGTCCACATCGAAGCTGAAGCTGCGACCGGGGTTGATGGTCTCGGTCGCGGTCATCGTCGAGGAGAACGCCGCACCGCCGTTCGTGAAGCGGATGTCGACGGTCTCGCGCAGGTCACCGGTGTTCGTGATCGTGATGCGCTGCGGGGACGTGGTCATGCAGTCAGCGAGGCGGCCAAAGTCGATGGACGACTCCGACACGGCGATGCCGGAGGAATCACGAGCCGCGCGCAGCGCCACACTCAGCGTCGGATAGACGGGATCGTTGCTCGTGATGACAAGCGTGCCCTGCTCGCTGTCCGATACTGTCGGTGAGGCGCAGACGCGCACGGTTTGCTCGGCGTTGGATGCCATCACAAACGGTGTGGCGATCGCAGGGTCGATGGAGAAGGTGGTGCCCGCCTGCGTGATCGACAGTCCGAGCACTTCCACGGGCTCGGGACTCATGTTCTTGAGCACAACGGTCTCACAGGCCGGCGTGAAGCTGCATGGATCGAGCGCGAAGTCGATATCGCCGCGGTCGGGACTGAGCCCGTCGGTGTCGCCGGAACCGGTGAGCGTGAGCACGTGGATGTTCGTGCAAGGATCGCTCTCCACTTCGATGACACCGGTGAAGGGACCGCGCGCGTTCGGGGTGAAGGTCACCTCGAAGGTGGTGGTCGCATTCGGCTGCAGCGTCACCGGCAGCGTCTGCTGCGGCGTGACGGAGAACACCGAACCCGCCTTGACCACGCGGACGTCCGTGACCGTCAGCTGTTCGTTGCCGATGTTGCGGATCGTGAACTGCCGGACCTCGGGAACGAACAGACGGGTGAAAAACGCCGTGGCGGAATCGCCTTCGACGGCATACTCCGAAACGGTCCGTTCCGCGGTCACATTGATGTCCGTGCGTCCGGCTTCGAAATCATTGTGCGTGATGCGGATAATCGCGTTGCTGCGGCCCGCGGTCGGGCGGTTGAATTCCACGATCATCGGGTAGGCCGAACCGGCTTTCGCCGTGTCGTTCGGTCCCGGCTGGATCACGCTGAAATGCATGAAGTCCGGACCCGTGACGCTGACGCTGTAGAACACTAGCGGACCGTTGCCCTTGTTGCGAATGATGATGGTATCGCGCAGGGGTGCGGGACAGGGTTGCACGCCCATGTCGACGCTTGTCGGCGCCTCGATGGCGGGATTCGGCACGCAGATGGCGTTGATGTCCACGGCCGCCGTGTCGGCGCAGCGCGCATCCCATTCCACGATGACCGAGGTGTTGTAGTCGCCGATCTTGGTGGGAGAGAAGCGCAGGCCGAAGGTCGTCGACTGTCCTGGGGCGAGCAGCATCGGCAGCTTGGGCTGCGAGGAGAACTGCAGCGGCGGAAGGATTTTCGAGAAACGGATGCGGGTGATGTTCGCGGCGGTGGTGCCGGTATTGCTGACGGTTACGGTCTGTCCCGCAATACGATTGGCGAAAATCGGTCCGATGCGAATCGGACTCTTCGGATCGAACTCCACCTTCGTTTCGAGTCCTTCGCCCTTGAAGGTGAAGAACAGCGTGTCTTCGCAAAGGCCGTACGTTGCGCGATACCGGCCCTCAAAGGCGCCGGCGGCATAGGGTTTGAAGCGCAGGTGGTAGGTTTCGCTGCTGTCCTGCAGGAGGAACACGGTAAAGTCGGGTGAAGAGAACAGCGGTGCGCCGCTGACATGCTCGAGGATGCCGACCGAGGCCCAGGTGTTCCCGAGGTTCTGCAGCGTGATGGTTGTGTCCTTCACCTCGCCAGCGCAGATCTTGCCGAAGTCGATGGTGGTGGCGGAGGCGCGCACGATGGTCTGCTGACCGAGGCCCGAGAACGCAACCAGGGTGGTGTCGGGACAGGACGTGTTGCCGTGGATGAAGCGGTACACACCGCGGCGCATGGCACTGTCCTGCGGAGCGAAACGCACGGAGAAATTCGCATAGTCCTGGATGACCGTGCCAGGATTCGGCTTTATCAGGCGGAAGTCATTGTGTCCGGACACGAATTCATACTTGATGAACGTCGGCTGCCTGTTGCCGACCGTATACACCGGAACGTCGTAATACACGGTGTCGCCGAGGCAGGTGCCGTAGGAAACGGAGTATTCGCTGAAAAGGTCGAGGCGGCCGTAGTCGCGTTGCGCCTTGAGTTCTACCTGCCAGGGATTGTGATCGGGGTCGTTGCTCGCGATGGACATGTACGCCGTCACGTCGCCGAATTGCGTGGACGAG
>JAGTUZ010000300.1 GCA_018224415.1 Bacteroidota bacterium
GCCCTCACGTCCTCACGCCCTCACGCCCTCACGTCCTCACGCCCTCACGCCCTCACGTCCTCACGCCCTCACGCCCTCACGTCCTCACGCCCTCACGATTAAAACGTCACCACATGCTCGTCCTGGGTGCGCGGGTCGTCGGGGAGGAGTCCGTACATGTGCCGGTGGAGGAAGGCGCGGATGTCGCGGGTTTCGTCGGAGCTGACGCGATGCGCGGTGTCGTACTCGTGGTATTCGACGTCGTAGTCGAGTCCGGAGAGGATGCGGTTGCTTTCCCGGCCGACATCGACGGAGAGAATGCGGTCGCGCGTGCCGTGCGCGAGAAAGATGGGGATGCGAAGGTTGGCCTCGTGGCGTTCCGCTTTGAGGCGGTCGGGATCGACGACATAGCCCGACAGTGCCACGATGCCGCCGAGACGCACGGGATAGCGCAGCGCGGTGTCGATGGCCATCACGGCCCCCTGCGAGAATCCAACAAGAAAGATATTTTCCGGCGCGACGCCGTCGTCGATCTGCATCGCGATGAGGTCGCCGATCAGGTCGCGGCTCTGCTGCACCTCGACCGGATCGCGTTGCTCGTTGTCATACCACCAGTGCACGTCCGGCGCGTCGGCACTGGAGTAGGTCGCCGACGGCAGCACCCAGCGCGTGTGCAGGAAACCCATCTGCCGCACAAAGGGGAAGAAAGCATGTTTGTTGGCGTTGCGGCCATGCAGGCCGAGCATCGCGTAATCGGCCCGGTCGAGATCATCGGGAAACGTGAGGAAGTCGAGTTTCACCTATTCCAGCCCTTGCGGCGTGCCCAGTCGCGGAATTCACTGTTGAGCTGCTCGAAGCTTTCAATCGCAAACAGAATCGGCTGCAAATGCCACACCTCGTATTCCTGCGCGCCGAGACGCTCGGGCTCGAAGTCGATGACTTCGACCGCTTCGGAAAGCGCGTGCGGCACCTCCTTCGGCGAGGAAAGGATGCCGGCGCCGTAGATGCGACGGCCCTCCGGCGTGTTGATCAGGCCAAATTCCACGGTGAACCAGTAGAAACGCTCCAGCGCGCGAATGTCGCGTTCGTCGCTCACGCGCAGATAGGTCTGCGCGAAGGTCTGGAAGAATCCGCAGAACCATGGATTGGTCAACATTGGCATGTGTCCGAACATGTCGTGAAAACAGTCGGGTGCCGGAGTGTATTCGATTTCATCCGGTTGACGGATGTAGTCGGTCGAGGGAAAATGCGCCCGCGCCATGAAGCCGAGAAAATCATTGGTGTCGAGCAGTCCGGGAATGCGCGCGATGCGCCAGCCGACCATTTCGTCGAGTTTCAGGCTGATCTCGCGCAGGACGGGAATGCGGTCGGGTGTGAGTCCGAGCAGCGCCATGCCGTCGTGGTATTCCTGGCAGGCGCGACCGGGCAATTCGCGCGCCTGCCGCTCGTACAGCGTTTTCCACGTTTCGTGGTCGTGCGGGGGATAGTCGGGATATTCGATGGCCTCGTGCTCGGGTACGGGTCCGTCGAGTTTTATCGGAATGCAGCGCGGATCGACGTCCGTCTGCTCGGCATATTTTTCGTAGGCGGATTTCGAGAAATCCTCGTCCTGGTCCTGAAGCCGGGGGTCTTCTGCCATGCTCGCCTCCTTGTTGCAGAGGAAATTCGTTGATCGGTTGTATCCGATGAAATATAATAAAATATTGGGCGAGGGGAAGCAGGCAGGATACGCCTGCCGCTGTGGCGCGCTGGTGCGCGCCACCCCCAGACCTGGCCTACAGCCTATAGCCTACAGCCTATAGCACTCGACAGGTAGCGCAAAGACTCCGTTAATACACCCCGGAGGTAACAAAAACACATGAGCAGCATATCCATCAACTCTGAAATCGGGCGCATTCGCAAGGTCATCCTGCATCAGCCAGGGCAGGAAATCGAGCGCATGACGCCGTCGAACGCGGCGGAAGTGCTGTATGACGACATCCTCCACCTGCCGCGCGCGCTGCGGGAGCACAACCAGCTGGAGCTGGTACTGGGCCGCTTCTGCCGGACCTACGAATTGCTGGATCTCCTGCGCGATACGCTTTCCGTCGATGATGCGCGCACGGACCTGGTGCGGCGTTTCTGCGAGGCGGCGGGGTATCCCGAACTGAGCTGGGAACTGCTCGACCTCGACGACACCGATCTGGCCTTCCGGCTGGTAAACGGCACGTTGAAAAAAAGCGACACGCTCGAGCGATACCTGAGCCGCAGCATGTACTCCCTGCCCCCGCTGCCGAATTTCTTTTTCATGCGCGACGCCGCCATGTGCGTGCACGACCGCGTGATCACCGGCTCGATGGCCAACCGCGTGCGCGTGGCCGAGGCCATCATCATGGAAAGCATTTTCACGTATCACCCGGATTTCCGCGCCGAAGGATTTTATTTCGACGGCACCGAGGAGGATATCGCGGGACTCACGATCGAGGGTGGGGACGTGCTGCTCCTGCGGGAGGACGTCGTCTGCATCGGCAACAGCGAACGGACGTCCATCAGCGGCATCGATTCGCTCATCCGTTCCTTCGCGAGAGGCGGGAAAATCCGGCATGTCATTGTCATCGAAATGCCCAAGGCACGCGCCACTATCCATCTCGACATGATTTTCACCATGATCGACATCGACAAGTGCGTGGTCTTTCCGCCGCTGATCACGGGTCCCCGCGCCTGCCGCGTCATCCATGTCGAGATCGAGGACACCAAGGTCAAGTCCATCCAGGACAGCAAGGACCTGCTCGCCGCGCTGAAGTCCGTGGGACTCGACCTCGAGCCGATTCCCTGCGGCGGCAGCGATCCCGTGCACCAGGA
>JAGTUZ010000301.1 GCA_018224415.1 Bacteroidota bacterium
CCGAGGCCGAACTCGCGCGCTTCGTGTTCGAGGCCGATGGCCGACTCGCGGGTGGGGAGCACGTCGAGTGGGTGGAGCCGCATGAATTCCGCTACCGCGGCGTGATGTACGACGTCGCCCGCAGCCAGCGGGAAGGCGTGCGTACCGTGCATTATTGTGTGCGCGACGACGCCGAAACCGCCGTGTTCGCGCAGCTCGACCGCATGGCCCGCGAGGCCGCGAATGGCGGCGAAACGGGCGAGCGGTCCGAACGCATTCTCCGGCATCTCCTTGTTCCCATCCTTCCACCCAGAACGGAGTGTGCGTCGTTCACTCCAGAAGTCCGGATGCTTTTCGCCTGCGCCGTCCCCGCGCTGCTGATGACGGAGCGCATTCCCGCCGATCCCCCTCCGGAAACCTGATCCTCAACCATCGTTTTTTCATTCTCCTTGCGTGAGAGGCATGCCGACGCATGCGTCTTACGCACGGTCCTGCATTCACATGTTCTTGAGGATCAGATGAAATCAGCTCTCATTCTCGGGATGTTGCTGCTGTGTGCGACGCTGGCACGCGCGCAGGTCCTGACCATCCGCGACGACGTTACCGGCCGGCCGCTCGCGGAAGTATCGGCATATTCCGGCCGGCCACCCGCCATCGCGCGCTCGAACGTCCGTGGGCGCATCGATCTCACGCCGTTCCGCGGCGCCGACAGCATCCGCTTCGACCTGATCGGCCATCGCACCGTCTGGCGGAGCTACGACAGTCTCGTGGCGGGCGGACTGACCGTGTACATGGAGGAAACCCCCTTCCGCACTGGCGAGGTGATCGTCTCGGCCACGCGCTGGCAGCTGCAGAAGCGCGAGGTGCCGGCCCGCTCGCTGACCATGCATGCGACGGATATCGAACGGGAGGGTCCCCAGACCGCTGCCGACATGCTCGGCGCCTCGGGCGAGGTGTTCATCCAGAAAAGCCAGCTCGGTGGCGGGAGTCCGATATTGCGCGGTTTCGCCACAAACCGTGTGCTGCTGGTGGTGGACGGTGTGCGGATGAATACGGCCATCTTCCGCTCGGGCAACGTGCAGAATGTCATCAGTATCGACCCGCTCGCGCTGGAGCGTACGGAAGTGGTGTTTGGTCCGGGTTCGGTCATGTACGGCAGCGACGCCATCGGCGGCGTGATGAGTTTTTCGACCATGCAGCCGCGCCTCGCCAACGGCGGTGGCGGCACACTGCTGGCGGGCGACGTGGCGCTGCGCACGGGCAGCGCGAATTTCGAGAAAACCGGACATGCCGATCTGATGATCGGCCTGCGACGCTGGGGTTTTCTTTCCAGCGTGACATTCTCGGATTTTGGCGACCTGCGCATGGGGTCGGACGGACCCGACGCCTACCTGCGTCCGCGTTATGTCGAACGTTTCGGCGGGCGCGACAGCATCGTGACCAACGATGACCCGGAGCGGCAGGTGCCCAGTGGATACTCCATGCTGAGCCTGATGCAGAAAATCCGTTTCCAGCCCGACGCTCACTGGGATCTCACCTACGGCGCCCATTACTCGCGCACCTCCGACTACGCACGTTACGACCGATTGCTGCGTCCGCGCGGCGACGGCCTGCGCTCGGCGGAGTGGTACTATGGTCCGCAGATCTGGATGATGCACGCCCTTAACATCACGCATGGCAGCGGTGGAGTGCTGTACGACGACATGCGGGCCACGCTGGCCTACCAGTTCTTCGAGGAGAGCCGGCATGACCGGGATTTCGGCGGGAGCACGCTCAGGCACCGCACCGAGAGCGTCGATGCGTACAGCGCGAATGTCGACTTCTCGAAATCCTTCACAGCCGACCAGACGCTGTATTATGGCGTCGAGGCGCTGCACAACGTTGTTTCTTCGTTCGGGGAAGACGAAGACATCGCCACCGGCGCCGTCGTGCCGGGTCCGTCCCGCTATCCCGACGGCAGCACATGGACCTCGCTCGCGGCCTACGCCAATTACCGCAATCGTGTGAGCGATTGGCTCGCGCTGCAGGCGGGACTGCGCTACAATCGTGTGGCGCTGGATGCCGAATTCGATCCGTCGTTCTACCCCTTCTCTTTCACCGAAGCGCGGCTGCGCAACGGGGCGCTCAACGGCAGCTTCGGCACGGTGCTCTCGCTGCGCGAGGATACGCAGCTCTCGCTTGGTGTGGCCACGGGCTTTCGCGCCCCGAACATCGATGACGCCGGAAAGGTCTTCGACTCCGCTCCCGGATCGGTGGTCGTGCCGAATCCCGACCTCACGCCCGAATTCGCCACCAACGTCGAGGCCGGCCTCACCCAGCGTTTCGGCGACGTGCTGCGCTTTGAGGTGACCGGGTATCACACCTGGCTCACCGACGCGCTGGTGCGGCGCGACTACACCCTGAACGGCCGCGACAGCATCATGTATGACGGTACGCCCAGCCGCGTGCAGGCCATACAGAACGCGGCCGAGGCCTGGGTGCAGGGGGTACAGCTTGCGGTCGAGTTCCAGTTGGGCGCCGGATTCCGCCTGGTCGCCCATCTCAACTGGCAGAAGGGCGAGGAACAGCTCGACGACGGCAGCGCGGCGCCCCTGCGCCACGCCGCGCCGTTCTTCGGCCTGACGCGGCTCTTCTACAAGCGGCACCGTTTCGAGGCAGAACTCGCCGCCGTCTACAACGGCGAAGTGGGGTACGAAGATCTCGGCCAGCAACTCGACGGCCGCGACTATCTCTACGCGGTGGACGCCAACGGCAATCCCTACACGCCTGCGTGGACCATCTTCAACCTGAAGGCACGCTATCAGCTCACCGACATGCTGCGTTTCAGCGCAGGCGTGGAGAACATCCTCGACACGCGCTACCGTCCATACTCCTCCGGCATCACCGCGGCAGGACGCAATCTCACCGCGGGAGTCTACGTGACGTTATAGACGATTACGAGAACGAGAACGGAATATCGCACAACCCTAAAAAGATGAGACCGCCGAATTATTGCCGACGGTCTCACTTTATTGATACGCAGGAAGTGCGTCTTCACTGGCACGTGCACGAGCACGTGCTCGTTCTCGACGTTACGGGATTTGGCGGACCGTGCTGCCGCCGCTGGTGTTGACGCGGCGGAGGGTGGCGGGGCCGCGGTACCAGATCTCCGAGCCGCCGGAGGCCTCGACGTCGATCAGGCCCGTGGCGTGCACGGTGATGTCGCTCCCGCCCGAGGCGATCAAGTCACCGTCGCGGATCTCGAAATTGCCGAGGTTGCACTACCTCTTCCCGAATCGCGTATTGTCTCGCCGCAGAGCACTTGCGCCGGTTGTCCGCCTGCCGCTATATTCCACAGAAGATTGTCCACAATGCCGGGGTTGCAATGGATGCTGTCGGGAACATGAAGGAGAGCACTCCCCTGAATCCGGAAGGGTTCGAGGAGCGCCTGCGGAAAGTGCGTCTGACGGGGATCGTCCTCTCCGCCGCGGCAGCCGCGAGTCTTGCCGTCGCGATGATCGTGGATCCCGTGCCTCTGCTGTTTCTTGTTCTTGCAACGGTGCTTGGTGCGGCCTTTGGTCTCACCCTCTCACTGAGCCGGAAATCGATGACTGGTATCGGTGGCGGTGCGGTCCTCGCTGCGACAACCATTCTGTTTCTCAACGTCCGCCTCACTTATTTCCCCGAATTGAGCGATGGCCTTATGGACGGACTGTGGGTGGGAATTTCGGGTTGGGCAGTAGGAATTCTGGTCGTGGCGCTCCCGTTGGCGCGGTTGTCCTCAGGGCGGAAACGGCCGGAGTTGCGAGCGGACATCGACACGATCACCCGCTTCCGCGAGCGCGGCGACTCCGCCTTCGTCGCGCAGCTGCGGTTGAGCGCGGGGAAAACGCCCAGCGGGTATTTCATCGCGCTGATCTGCATGGCAGCGATCATGGCGGGACTCGGACTCTACGTCTGGCTGTTCGAAGACGGCCTCATTGGCCTCCTGCTCGCGGTCATGACCGCCCTCCCCATCGCGTTTTTCGCCTGGATGCTCAAGCTCAAACGAAGCAGCTGAATCCCCTCGTCAATTCCGACGATCCAACCTCGTTCTCGTTCTCGAACTCGTGCACGTGCTCGTGCACGCCTTCACTTCCACTTGATCGAGCAGCCCATCGACGGCACGGGATCGAAATCGATCTCGCGACCGGCGAGCAGGGCCTCGAGCACGGCGCGAAGGTCCTCGCGCGTCACGCGATCGGGTTCCTGCCAGTTGTCGTCAATGCGTCCGTTGTAGCGGAGCTTCCGCTCGCGGTCGAAGACGAAGATGTCAGGCGTGCAGGCGGCATCGTAGGCGCGGGCGACTTCCTGTGTCTCGTCGTGGAGATAGGGGAAGGGGAAGTCCTTTTCCTCCGCGCGCCGGCGCATGTTCTCGAACGAGTCTGCGGGATAGCGATCGGCATCGTTCGAACTGATGAGCACGAATCGCACACCACGGTCAGCGAAGTCACGCTGAAGCGCGATCAGGCGGTCTTCGCTCGCGATTACGTAGGGACAGTGGTTGCAGGTGAATACGACCACGAGAATTTCCGCGTCGTCGAAGGAGGCGGAACTGACAATCGTGCCGCTGGTCGCCTGCAGCGCGAAAGGCGGCATCGGTGTGCCGAGGGGGAGTCCGTTGGAATAGGTAAGAGCCATGGTTCTTTGCTGCTGTGTGTGGAGTTTCCCTGAAATCTAGCAAAGAGAGGGGAGAGGGGAAAGGGGAAAGGGCCTGGGAGCGGCGCACGCCAGTGCGCCATGCAACGGCGCGCTGGAGCGCGCCGGCCCCAGGGTCACCGCGGGATTTGGATGAAAGAAACACAGTCGCGATAATGCACGCTGTTTCACAGGGCACGGATTCCATGTTTCGTAGTCGCACCGGCGATGGTATCGCGTTTGTTATTATCGGGCTCATCTGTCTGATATCCGTCGCGCGCGCGCAGAC
>JAGTUZ010000302.1 GCA_018224415.1 Bacteroidota bacterium
CAGGAGAATACGCATGGGATGGCTGATATAAATGACAAATGACAAATGACAAAGTACAAATGACAGATGACCTGCGTACTGCTTACAGCTTACAGCGTACAGCGTACAGCGTACAGCGTACAGCGTACTGCGCGGCGCGCAGCGCCGCACTACCGTTCGATCACATTGACCGGACTGCGTTCGCCGAGGCGAACGATGAAAATTTCCACACGACGATTGAAGGCGCGGCCGAGGTCGCTGCTGTTGTCCATAAGCGGACGCGTCTCGCCGAAGCCACGCGCCTGGATGCGCGACGGTGCGATACCCGACTGCACAAAGAAATTCTTGACCGCAAGCGCGCGGCGCATGGACAGATTCTCGTTGTAGGCGTCGGTGCCCTCGGCGTCGGTGTGTCCACGGATCTCGACCACCATTTCCGGATAGGCGCGGAATACCGCGACTTTTTCCATAAGGTCGGCCAGGTATTCGCGCCGGATGATATCCATGTCAAAATCGAAATGCACGTCGGTGAGCACAAAGGTGCCGCCCTCGACGAGGTTGTCGAGCGTGAATGCGGGAAGTGAACTCCCGCGCATCGCCATGTCGAAGTCAAAGGAAATGGTACTGCGCGTGGTGTCGTAATCCGTACGCACCGGAACGATGTGCTGCACCGAACGCGGGACGTAGCCCGAATACCGCGCCAGCAGGGGTGCCTCGGCTGGGCCATACACCGAGTCGCGATCGATGCGCCACGCGCCACCTTCACCTGCGCCCACACCGCGGCCTCTGCGAAGCAGCGGATTCGAATCTCCGCTGCCGCGGATCACCGCGTGATCCGTGCCTCCCGCCCCTTCGCCGATGCCCACCCCGCGGCCCCGACCGTCGCGTCCGTCACCCGAGCCGTCGCCGGTCACGGTCCCACGGTCGATTCCGCCACCCTCCCCTTCACCGATGCCCACGCCCTGTCCGCGGCCGCCACCTTCCCCTTCACCGATGCCCACGCCCTGTCCTCGACCGCTGCGTCCCCCGCCCGCGACGGTTGCGCTGTCGATGCCTCCCCTGCCTTCACCGATGCCCACGCCCTGTCCGCGGCCGCTGCGTCCGTCGCCGGCCAGTGCCGGATCGCCGGCGATGCCGTCGGGACAGCCGTCGTCGTCGTGAATGCCGTTGTAGGTCTCGGGAACAAGCGGACACTGGTCGACGCCGTCCCACACGCCGTCGCTGTCGGTGTCGCGATCGAGGGGATCGGTACGGGTCTCGACGATTTCGACGTCGTCGTTCAGGCCGTCGCCGTCCGTGTCGGCGCTGTTGGGATTGGTGCGGTGGAAAGCGATTTCCTCGTAGTCGTTGAGGTTATCGCCGTCGGTGTCGCCGCGCAGCGCGTTGGTGCGGTAAGTCACCACCTCGTTGTAATCGAATACACCATCGCCGTCGGAGTCGGCTTTCAGGGGGTTGGTCCCGTGCACACGCACTTCGTCATAGTCGCTCAGCCCGTCGTAATCGGTGTCGACCAGACGCGGATCCGTGCCGAGACCGAGTTCCTCGAGGTCATTGAGACCGTCTTCGTCGCTGTCGAACAACAGCGGGTTGGTGCCATGAATGTAAATCTCGTCGAAATCGCTCAGTCCGTCCTGATCGGTATCCGCCAGCGCCGGACGCGTGCGGAACACCGTGACCTCGTAATAGTCGCCCAGTCGGTCGTTGTCCGTGTCCCATTTCAGCGGATGCGAGTTGAAAAATTGGGCCTCTTCGTAATCGGACAGTCCGTCCCCGTCGGAATCGGGCTCGTACACGTCGCTGCCGAGTCCTTCCTCGGCGCGGTTCGCCAGTAGATCCCCATCGTAATCGTCGTCGCGGAACAGATACACGCGCAGCCCGAGACTGGCGGTGAAGAGGTTGTCATCCGCCTCCTCGCGCACATACGGATGCTCGCCGCCACTCTTGATGTAGTCGATGCTCAGCAGTTTCTCGTCGTAGGCATCGAGATCTCCCTTGAAAATCATTGTGTACCGCAGTTCGACGCTGAGGGCGATCGCGGGGGTGAAAAACACATCAAGACCCAGGCCGAAGGGCACCGACACCGCGCCGGGCATGTCGGCCTTGGGACGCGTCGTCACGACATTGCCACCGTGGTCGTCGGCGTCGTACACCGTCACTCCCGCACCGATGAGCAGCGAGAAATCGAATACCGACATCTGCAGCGGCCGGTACTGCATGAGCAGATGCATGTTGGTGAACTCCGTCGAGCGTTCGGCGTCTTCCGGACCGAACTGAAAATCATACAATTCCGGATCGACCAGACTGCTTTTTCGCAGGTATGATAATTTGCCGTACTCCACGCCCAGTCCGACGGACAGGAACGTGCGAACGGAAAACATGCCGCTCAGTGAGATGAGTCTGGTGTCGTCGATCGGTTTGAACTCCCCGGTGTAACGGTTCAGTCCCCCACCGAAGCGGAATGCCAGTAGTCCCTGCGAGTACCGCGTACGGTATTCGTCGTCAAGCATGCCAACATCCTGCTGCGCGTGCAGCGTGGAGGTGGCTGCAAGAATCAGCAGGAGGAAGAGCAGGCGGGGCAGCAGGTGCGTGTATTGCGTGCGACGCGGCATGCGCGGCGGAGTCCGATCGTGACAGGTGAGGATAAACTTTATCGGAATAAAGTACGAATTTCCGGTTTGGGAAACCATCGGAATCGGACTGCTCTGCCCGGTGCGGTGAGGCGGAGACGAGGGCTTGCCACGCCGAAGCGGAGTGCGCCGCAGGTGGACGAACGCAAAGGCGGGTCAGCGCAGGGCGTACATGAACACGGCGTGGGCGACGGCGAGATTCAGGGATTCCGCGCCACCGCCGGGAATGCGGATGCGACGGGGGACGCGTGCGAGCAGTTCGTCGGGAAGTCCGTGGGCTTCGCTGCCGAATACCAGCAGCACGCTTTCATCACGCGGCCAGCTGTCCGCCGGCACGCCGTCCGTGGCGGTTGTGGCCACCGGCACGCGTCCTGCCTTCGCGGCCAGCGCGAGCAGTGCTTCTGTGTCGGCGACCTCTCCGAGGGACACGCGGAACAGCGAGCCCATGCTGCTGCGGACGGTTTTGGGATTGAAAGGATCGGCGCTGCCCGCGGAGTAGAGAATCCCGCGGCTGCCGAACCAGTCGGCGCTGCGAATGGCGGTGCCGAAATTGCCCGGGTCGGCTACTCCCCAGAATGCGGCGACGGGAATATGTGTTGGGACCGCAGCGATGGCTGCGGCGGCGTCGGTTGGCAGGATGGGCGCCACGGCGGCGAGTCCCTGTGGCTGCCGCGTGTCGGTGATTCGCTCCAGCAGTTTTTCCGAAGCCGTGAGCACCGGCACCCCGGCGGTCTCCAGCTCCTCCAGCAGCGAGGCGTACCGCTGCTCGCGGCCGGCCGACACCACCACACGTTCGATCGGTGCAGAGGCGGCGAGGGCGTCGGCGATCAGCCGCTCACCTTCGAGCAGGAAGTGGCCCTGTTCCTCGCGGTACTTTTTCAGCCGCAGCTTTCCGAGTTCCACGGCCTGCTGCCGCGTGAGTGGTATGCGCATGACTCAGTTGTTCAGCGCACCCTCGGTGATCCACGTGCGGATGCCGGTGAGCTGGTTCTGGTTGATGATGATCGGAACGTTGATGGGATGCGGCAGCCGTCCGTCGATTTTCTGCAAGAGCAGACTGCTCTCCGGGTCCCGCGGAATGATGATGCCCGGACGCTCGGTCATGGCCACGTACGAGGTGAGACTCAGGTTGCCCGCGCGCGTCTGGTCTTCGTGACAACCGTAGTTGGCACAGCGCAGGTCGAAAAACGGCTGCACATGCGCCATGTAGCTGACATCCTTGTCCGGAAAGATGATCTCGTCTCCCGGACGCGTGCCGCTGTCGTCACAGGCCGCGAAGGAAAGCAGAAGGGCCGCGGCGACAAAAGCCGTGAAAGCGATCGTCCTGTTCATTTCCTGTTTCCTTTAAGAGTGATGCGTCCGTCGGCAGGGCTGTCGATGCGCTTCTGTTCGCGCACATAGTCGATGAAGACGTCGCGGTCGACCGCGGCAGAACCGGCGGGACGAACCTCGATTTCCGCTTCGGGCAGTCCGAAGACGTCGTGCAGCATCCCGCCGACGTAGCTGTTGGTGGTCACCGTGTATGTTTTCTCCGGGTCGACCGGCTTGCCACCGACCGCCACGGTCAGGGCCTTGTCCTGCGGCGCGTCATAATCGTAGGAGAATCGCAGCCCCGACACCTGACAGAATTCCCCGGTCTCCTCCGCCTGGAATCGCATCATCGACAGCAGCTGGGCACCGGTGACGGAGAAGACAACGAACTCGTTGCCGAAGGGACTGATTTCCCACATGTCGCGCAGGGTGATGGGACCCGCGTCGAGATTCTTGCGGATACCGCCGGAATTCTGGAAGGCGATGTCCGTTTTTGCGAAGTCGCGCATGACGTCGGCCTGCCAGCTTCCGATATTCGATTCGCCATCGCGTCCACGCACCCAGGGTGTAACCAGTTCGCCAATCACTTCCGAGAGACCGGTTTCGACCACGGATTCGAGTTCGCGCACTTTCGCTTCCATGACCGGATCGGGTCTGACATCCTTGACCACGGTTTCGATCACCTTACCCCACGACTTCGTCACCTCTCCGCGGGCGCTGTCGACGGTCAGGTCGAGCCTGCCCAGCCAGCGGCTGCGCGATCCCGCCTGCACGATGAGCGCGCCATTGACGTTTTTCGGCTTGCGCAGCAGGCTGTGCGAATGTCCGCCCACGATCACGTCGATGCCATCGACATTGGCCGCGAGTACGGAATCCTCCTGCACGCCCTGGTGGCTGAGCACAACAAAGAACTTCACCCCGAAGCGTTCCTGCAGTTCATGCATGGCCTGCCGCGTGGCCATGGCCGCGTCGAGCACATCGAGGTCGGCCACGTTGCTGCGCATGGTCAGCGTCTTCAGGTCCGGAGGCGCCAGTCCGATGACGCCGATCGCCATGCCGGCACGACGCAGCATGCGATAGCGCGGAACAAAGGGCGTGCCGCGGCTCTTGTCCCAGAGATTCGCCGACACGATCGGGAAGCTCACGGTCGGGAAAAGCTGCCGCAGGTTGTCTGCACCGTGGTCAAATTCATGGTTGCCCAGCGTCATCACGTCCGGCTGCATCAGTTCAAGCAGCTCGAACTGCGAACGTCCTTTCGTGATCGACGAAATTGGCGTTCCCTGGAAATCGTCACCTGCGTGCAGCAGCAGCACGTTCTCGCGTCCCCCGCGCTCACGGTCCACATACGCCTTCAACACGGCGTACCCGCCGACGTCGACCTTCTGCCGCTCGCCGTCCACGGTCATGTTCAGCGTTGTCGGCACGTTCTGCGCATGCAGGTCATTGTAATGCAGGATGGTGAGTTCCACCGTCTGCGCGCGCAGCGAGACGGCAAGCAGAAGGAGAAACAGTGTGCGATATGTCAGGCGCATGGGTGGGTTCCGGTATTGTTGTATCATGGAAATATGGGGAAATGAGGGGAAAGGGGAAAGGGGAAAGGGGAAAGGCGGAAGGCGGACCGTGCCCGCCATAGCGACGCGGAGGCGGGAAGGACGGCAGCCCCGAAGGGG
>JAGTUZ010000303.1 GCA_018224415.1 Bacteroidota bacterium
GAACTGAGAAAGGACGGCGGATAGCCGGGGGCCGTGGACGTGCGCTTGTACAGCCAGGCGATGAAGAGCCCGCACAGCAGGGCGATGAGCAGGTTTGCGAGAATGTCGCCGACCGTCAGCGGGAAGAGGTCCAGGGTCTGGAAATCATTGAGCATGGGCGTCGAGACTGAGGGTGTATTTCGAAAGCGCGAGCCGCCGCAGACGATGCCGCCGCAGTTCGTCGCGCAGCCAGGCAGGCACCCCGCGGGTGAACTTCACTTCGAGTATCGCGTGCTGCCGCATCACTGGTACAAGGTCGCCGTCGTGGACGTGGTTGGCCGCGCCGCCGAAGGCGCCGGGATCGGCCACGCGTTGCGAACGGAGTCCGCTGTCGATGGTCACGCGTAGGTCGGACATGCCGTCGGCCGTGAAGGCCTCGCGGTCGTAGACGACGAGCACCACCGGACGCAGCGCCTTGCGGTCGACATCTCGGAAAAACAGCTCCGCATTGGCGGGATCGATGCCGTCGCCGTGCAAGCCGCGCACGAGCCGGCCGAAGTCGCGGTCGCGCGTCAGCTCCTCCACATCCCCCACCGCGAGAGCACTGCGGAATTTCGTGAGATACTGTCCCTGCTTCTCCTTGATCTCAAGGAAGGCCGCGGAGTCGTGCCGCGCCGCGCCGTAGGCGCGGATGCGGTACTTGCGACGGCTGCGCACCCCCTCCACCTTCTCGCGGTACGCGCCAAGCCGCGGCGAGTCGAAATACACCGAGCGCACGACGTACGAGCCCTCCGGTGTCCGAAGCGCATATGCGTCATGCGCCATGTGCCGGTGCACTGCCCTGCGGACGGCATCGACGTCGCCCGCGGGTAGGAGGTACTTGTATTCGAGTTTTGGATACGGCATGTCGTTATTGGATCAGTGAAACATGTCGTGCCAGAGCCGCTCGAGGTATTCGCCGGGTGAGAGCGCATGGCAGGGCACGTCGGCCCGCACGATCAGTCCCGGCTGCAGCACGCCCTTCCCGCCGACACGCGCGACGACAAAACACATGGGATGCCCCTGGAGATACTGCAGGTCGTTGCGCACGAACTGTACCTGCGCCTTGCCGCGCAGACCGGTACCCGGAACGCTGAATGGGATCGGCTCGTCGGAACGGATGCGACCGCGGTCATCCACCGACAACGGCAGCAGCAGCATCCGCCCCTCTTCCTGCAACGCGAGCAGCGTGTCTTCGGAAAAACCTCCGCGCAGCGCGCCGGCGATGGGGGCGACGTACGTGTGGCTGCGCAGGCGCAGCCGCAGCGCCGCAACCTCCGCATCCAATGCCGCGACCGCGCGCTCGCGCTGCGCCACGTCCTCGGCTTTCAGTCCCGTCGACATCGCGGCCAGTTGCGCCTCGGACGCATCCACACCCGCCTGCAGCACATCGAGACGGTCGAGCGATATCTGGTATTCCTGATCGGATAATATCTTCTTTTCGTGCAGCTCCTGTTGCCGGGCGTGGACGTGCCGGTGTTCCTCATACAAGGCGCGCGCCTGCGCGAGCAGGGCGCGCGACTGCGCGACGAGCGCGGGCTTCTCCCCGGTGCGCGCCGAGGCGAGCGCCGCGCGGGCGACGTCGAGCGTGCCTTCGAGCGCCGCGAGCTGCCGCTCGAGTTCGGGCGAGATCACCCAGCCCAGCGTATCCCCTGCATTGACACTTCCACCTCCCGCCGCGCCGGGCGCCAGCACAAACTGCATCGCATCGCCCCGCAGGGGCTCTGCCACGGCGTATTCCTCCACCGCGCCGGTTTCATTGCCGCGTAGCAGCGCCTGCAGCTGTCCACCCGCTCCGCGCACCAGCACCCACTCGCGCTGCGCCAGCACGCGTCCGTACACCGTGGCGTTGCGCGGAATGCGGAAGGGCACAAAAACGAGAATGAGTACGAGAACGAGTACGAGTCCTGTACCGAACAATATACGATTGCGGGAGATGTGGGGGATGGTGGTCATTGGGGCTTCAGCGGATATCCTTCCGTTCACTCAATCCGTCAGGTAATGAACACCTGACCGACGCTTTCGTTACGGATAAAATACACCGCTCGCGGCACACTTGGACGCGACAGGATGCTTTTCGCAGGCAGGACGCACCTCACCGAACGAGAGGCTGATCGCCGCCCCCAAGCGTTGCTCAGGGTCTCGTGTCGGGACAGCCGTCATCGTCCTGGAAGCCGTTGCGCGTTTCCGGGAGCCGCGGGCATTTGTCCACGCTGTCAATGAAGCCGTCGCCGTCGGTATCGGGATTTTTCGGATCGGTGCCGGTGATGCGCAGTTCTTCATAATCGGTCAGGCCGTCACCGTCGGTATCGGGATTGAAGGGATCGGTGCCTTCGATCGACCGCTCCTCGAAATCGGTCAGGCCGTCCTTGTCGCTGTCGGCGGAAATCGCTTCGGTCTTGCCGACAAACACCTCATCGTAATCGGCGATGCCATCGCCGTCGCTGTCGGGGAGAAGAGGGTCGGTGCCGTATTTCAGGTATTCGTCGCCGTCACGTAATCCGTCGCCGTCAGTGTCGACGCGGTTTGGATTGGTGCCGAGTTGCAGCTCGAGCCCGTCGGCAAGGCCGTCGCCGTCGCTGTCGGCACTCAGCGCATCGGTGTTGAAGCGCTGGATTTCCTCGGCGTCGCCGATTCCGTCGCCATCGGTGTCGAGCATATCGGGACGCGTTCGGTACTTGATCGTTTCCTCGTAGTCGGTGAGCCCATCGCCGTCGCTATCCATCAGCCGCGGATCGGAACCCAGATTGCGGACTTCGTGCCAGTCGGTGAGCAGGTCGCCGTCGGTGTCAGCGTCGTAGGGATTGGTGCCGAGTTCGGCTTCCTCGTCGTTGGTCAGCCCGTCGTTGTCGATATCGTTGTCAGGAAAAAGCCAGATCTTGATGCCCGCAGTGACAGAGAAGTACAGGTCGTCGGCGGTTTTTGCGGCGTTGGGATTGCGACCCACACCCGATTCCTCGGCAAAGCGGTCCCGCACATAATCCGAGGCGAAGGCGTCGAGTCCGCCTGTGGTGGTCAGGTTGGCGCGTCCTTCGAGATTGAAACCAATCGTCGGCGTGATCATGATGTCAAATCCGATACCGCCGGGAAACACCCAGGTCTCCTGCTCGGGATTTCCGGGATAGTAACGCGTGACGCGTGACCGGTAGTCCTCCGGCATGTACCACATCTTGCCGGCGCCTCCGTACAGATAGACGTTGAGGAATTCGGTGGGCAGCAGGTCAAGAAACAGCACAGCCGCAAGCGCGGTGAATTCCGTACTGCGTTCCACTCCGTTCAGCTCGGGCTCTCTGCCGAACTGCGTCTCGTAGGCAGTGCGCGTGTTGCGGCGCCAGCGGCGGTTGTAGTTCAGCATGCCCTTTTCTCCCTGCAGTCCCAGCCGCACATAGCTCGACAGCTCATACGTCACCTGTCCCCAGAACAATTCCCCGACGTTATGGTCGGTGAACTCCCCGTTGTATTTCGCCACACCCCCGCCGGCACTCACCGTCAGACGCCCCTCCGGGTACCGCGGCTGCCCGGCATACGGCACGTCCTGCGCCATCGCCGTCGTCGCGAGAAACAGGATCAGGATTGTCAGGAGAATACGCATGGGATGGCTGATATAAATGACAAATGACAAATGACAAATTACAAATGACAGATGACCTGCGTACTGCTTACAGCGTACAGCGTACTGCGTAATGCGTACAGCGTACTGCGTACAGCGTACTGCGTACAGCGTACAGCGTACAGCGTAC
>JAGTUZ010000304.1 GCA_018224415.1 Bacteroidota bacterium
CCCTTCGTGGATACAACTACAACGCACGCATCACCACGCGGTACCTGCTCGGGAACGTCGAGCTTCGCTTCCCGGTGGTGAAGTATTTCCTGGGTGGCGTGCTGCCGTACATCCTGCAGGCCGTCAATGGCGCCTTTTTCCTCGACGTCGGCGCCGCCTTCGATAAGGCCGACAATTTCCGTGCCTTCACTCGTGATCCGGAAGGAAAACTGGTCAATCAGGATCTGCTCATCGGCACGGGTGTGGGCACGCGCATGTGGTTCCTCGGCTTCCCACTGAAATTCGACATCGGTTGGGCATACGACGGCGGAGGATTCTCGGCTCCTATCTATTACTTCTCCCTCGGGGCCGATTTCTGATCCGTGTCAGGCCTGCTGTGCGTGAAGACACATTGACCGTGTATTGATTCCAACCGCCCCGTTGACGAAATTGACGGGGCTGTTTTATAAGGAGTATTTGATGAATTCGTATCGTATTGCTGTTGTGGGTGCAACCGGACTGGTCGGAAGGACCATGTTGAACGTGCTCGAGGAACGCCGTTTTCCCGTGTCGCGAATCATTCCTGTCGCGACGGAACGCTCTGCCGGAACGACCGTGCCCTTCGCGGGAGAGGAACTCCCGGTGGTCGCGATCGGGGAGGATGTGTTCGACGGAATCGACATCGCGCTGTTCTCCGCAGGTGGGAGCACGGCGAAGACCTGGGCACCGGTAGCGGTGAAACACGGTGCGGTCGTGATCGACAATAGCAGCGCCTTCCGCATGCAGGAAGATGTACCGCTGATCGTCCCCGAGGTCAACGCAGCACATCTGCCCGACGCCGCGCCGCGCATCATCGCCAATCCAAACTGCAGCACGATACAGATGGTTGTCGCACTTGCGCCGCTTCAGCGGCGTTACGGGATCCGCCGCATCGTTGTGAGCACATACCAGTCGGTGAGCGGCGCCGGGAAGAAGGGGCTGGACCAGCTCGAAATGGAATTGGAGGGACGGAACTCTCCTGTCCGCGCCTTCCCGCATCCCATCGCCGGAAATGCCCTACCGCACATCGCCGCGTTCGAGGACGATGGATGTACCACAGAAGAGCGGAAGATGATCGACGAAACTCGAAAGATCCTCGACGATGCGACGATCGGCGTCTCTCCCACCTGTGTGCGCATTCCGGTTCCGTTCTGTCACAGCGAAGCCTTGCATGTCGAGCTGCGCGCACCATTCGCGATCGATGATGTACGTTCCGCTCTCGAAGAACTGCCCGGTGTGATTCTCATCGACGATCCAGAATCGACGGCCTATCCCCTGGCGACCATCGCCACCGGTCGCGATGAAGTATTCATCGGTCGGCTGCGAAGGGATCCTTCCGTGGAAAACGGACTGATCATGTGGGTCGTCTCCGACAACCTGCGCAAGGGCGCAGCAACAAACGCCGTGCAGATCGCGGAACTCTGGCGGTTGTTGCGTGAAGGAGCTTAGAGTGGCCTGGAGAAGCGGGGAGGGAGCGTACAGTGTGCAAGGGGACTACGCCGTAGCGGGAAGGTTGATGTACTGGAGGAATTCCTTGCGCAGCCGGTCTTCCTTGAAGCGTCCGCTGAACTCGGCGGTCACTGTGCTGCTGTGGGTGTCCTGAATGCCACGGGCGGCGACGCAGAAGTGTTTGGCATCGATCACCACGGCGACGTCCTCTGTCTCCAGTGCACGTTTGAGTTCGTCGACGATCTGCATCGTGAGACGCTCCTGCACCTGCGGACGACGTGCAAAATAATCCACGATGCGGTTGATCTTGGAGAGCCCGATCACCGTGCCGGAGCTCATGTACGCGACATGCGCCCGTCCGACGATGGGGAGGAAGTGATGTTCGCAGGTCGTGTGCAGGGTGATGTTTTTTTCCACGAGCATTTCGCCGTACTTGAATGAATTTTCGAAAACCGTTGCGGCCGGTTTTTTGGCGGGATCGAGGCCGTAGAAAATTTCCCGAACAAACATCTTGGCAACACGATGCGGCGTTCCACGGAGGCTGTCGTCTGTCAGATCCAGACCCATGGTGAGCATGATCTGCTCGAAGTGCTGCTCGATCACCGCCATCTTCTCTTCATCGCTGAGATGGAAGGCATCGGCGCGCAGCGGCGTGTCGATCGATGTGCCAACGTGATCGTCCCCCAGCACCTCGTCGTGGCCGTTGCCGTTGCTCGTGCCGTTGCCGTTGCTCGTGCCGTTGCCGTTGCTCGTGCCGTTGCCGTTGGGTTTGAAAGCGAGGAGGCCGTTGGTATTCATGAAACATCCTGTCTGTATGGTGAAAGCGCCGATGAGTTCTTGGCGCCTCGGTGATAATGTATCCCGGATGTGAAAAGTATGCCGGACGAGAACACAACCGATTGCCACGGGGCGGGAGTTCCCGGCACAGGGCGATAAAGGAAAAAAAGCGCGTTTCTATGAGAACATCGTTACGGCGGTCACAAACGGAACCATTGCGCGCGCGCTGCGGTTTTGATATACTACTCTGATCAAATCATGCCAAAGAGCATCCTCATACCGCCTCATTTTCGCCGTGCTGTTTCCGGCGTGTTATTGATTTCATACACGGCATTGCTGCTGCTGCTCGCTCTGCACCACCATCATCATGGGTTGCTCGGGGCGAATGCTGTCGTCGCAGTGCCGTTGTCGTCAGCGGCACATGAGCATCTCGCGGCCGAATGCCCGCTGTTGTATTATTCGGTAACCGCCTTCCAGGCCCCGCCCGGGGAAAAGCCGGCAGGCGACATGGTGTACGTCCGCCGGCTCGTCGTTCCGGTCCTCGACGATAATTCCTGCTGCATCGAGGCAGGGACGACCCGTTCCCGCGCCCCTCCCGTCCGGGCCTGACACAGCCCGCCGGGTCCGACCCCCCGACCGGGATTGCCCCCTCCGCTCTTGTTTCCGTTTCCTCCCTGTCTCCGGCTGCCGCCTGCGTCCTGAGCGCATCCGCCTTTTCAGGTGGTCGCGTAGTACCCCTCTGCGCAGACTCCAACGGTTGCCACATGTTCGATACGAGATTAAAAATATATGAGGTACACATGCGATATTCCCCAATAGCCTTTCTCGCCTTCATCCTCCTCTTCACCGCGGCATGCAGCGAAGACGATCCCGTCACGCCGCAGTACGAACACGATGACGCCATCGGTATGGCGCTTCTGCGCAACGATGTGGTTGTTGCATCGATTCTCCGTGGCGAGCCGAGCGACACGCTCAGCGTCGGGGTCGGCATGACAACAGAGGACTATGATGTCCGCTTCTACGATGACGATGAGAACCTGTTTGAAGCCCATGATGACGATAAGATCTTCAGCTGGGAGATCGCCGATCCTTCCATCGTCGAGGTGGTGCAGAACGCCGACAAAACCGGCAAATTCGAGTTCCGTCTCGAGGGACGCACTGCCGGCACGACCACCATCGAGTTTTTCATCATGCATGAAGGACATGCGGATTTCCGCACCGGCAAATGGCCGGTGCGCGTGCGCTGACCGGAGGTCGCTCGTGTCGAGTCCACGGTTCACGGTGCATTCGTTCATGCGGCGGACGGGGGGGCATCTCCTCCCGTCCGCCTTCATGGCCCTGTGTCTGGCGGCGCTGATCGCGTCAGCGCCGTCTTCCATCATTCCCGCCTTGATGGCGCAGCAACGGGGAGGGAAATCGCTCGCGGAGAACTCGTCGCTCCGAGGGATGGTACTGGACGGAGAGAGCGGACAACCGGTTTCGGATGCCTATCTCTTCCTGCACCCGCGAGGACGGCAGCAGGACGGACGGGCTTTATCGACGGATGGTGACGGTGATTTTTTCTTCGATCGGCTGACGCCGGGTTCCTGGGTATTGAACGTCAACCGCGCAGGGTACCGCGTACAGGTGATCGAGGTCCTGCTGCACGGCAACGAGGAGCGCGACGTCATCGTCTACATGCAGCCACGGGCCTATGAGACTGGTCCGGTGATCGTCACCGGTACGCATACACATTCCCGCATGGAACCGTCGGACGAACTCGCTGCCGTCCTTCGCGGGAGAGAACTCGAAAAGGAATTGGGCTCGACTCTGGCGGCGACACTGAAAAACGAAACAGGTATCGCCATGCGTGCCATGGGACCCGCGCCCGCACGGCCGGTGATCCGCGGACTCGGCGGTGACCGTGTCGTGATGAGCGAGGACGGGAGCAAGACCACCGACCTGTCTGCAACTTCGCCCGACCATGCCGTCACTATCGAGCCCTTCGCCGTCGAACGTATCGAGGTGCTGCGCGGGCCGATGGTGCTGACATCGTCACCCAGCACGCTCGGAGGCATCGTCAACGTCGTACGTCATGAGATTCCACAGGACCGTCATCGCAATATTCTCGGCGCGGTGGGGGTCTACGGCGAGACAGCCAATGAGGGAATGCTGGCTTCGGCCTACACCGAGATTCCGCTCGAACCCGTGATGTTGCGCGCCGAGGCCAGTGGACGCCGTGCAAGCGACATGCGCACGCCGGAAGGCCGGCTGGCGAATTCGTCCTCGCGTTCTCTGGATTACAGCGCGGGACTCAGCAGAATTCACGATAATGGTTTTCTGGGGACGAGTTATCGACACTACGCGCTGGAATACGGCATTCCGGGCGGGTTTGTCGGAGCGCATCCCGACGGCGTCGATATTGAACTCGAACGCCGTCAGATCAATTTTCGGAGCATGCAGGTTCTCGACACCTGGCTGCTGCACGATCTCCGCCTGAATGTGAACCGGGCCTATTACCGGCACAAGGAATATGAGGCCAGCGGCGCCATCGGTTCCGAGTTCCGCATCGTCAACTGGGCGGGAGAGCTGCGGGCCACGCATCATTCCTTCGGACCGGTGACAGAAGGCATGATCGGGGTGGATGTGGAACACAGGGATTTCAACGTCGGAGGCTTTGTGTTCACAACACCATCGACATCGACGACGGCCGCGGCCTATCTTTTCGAACGACTGCGATTCGACCGCTTCAGTGTTGAAGCAGCCATGCGGTACACATGGAATCGGGTTACACCACTGCGGGAAAATCCCGCCGCCCGCATTGGCAGCATCCGCGAGCGCCGTTTCGACGCCCTCTCGGCCTCGGCCACACTGCTGTACGAACTCACCGACATCGTGCACGTCGGTGCAAATGTCAGCCGTTCGAACAGAATGCCCACCATCGAAGAACTGTATTCCGAAGGACCGCATCTCGCGGCCTATTCGTACGAGGTCGGCAATCCGGATCTTGATCTGGAGCGCGGCTACGGTGTGGAGGTGTTCCTCCGCCATCGATTCACATCGCTGTCGGTGAACGTCAACCTCTTCCGGAATGAAATATCCTCGTTTATCATCCCACGAAACACCGGGGTGATCAACTACGCCACCTTCCTCCCGATCCATGCCACCGAGGGCGTCGGTGGGCTGCTTTCCGGCGCGGAGATGCAGGTGGAATGGAACATGGCTGCCGCGTTCCAACTGCACGCGTCCTTCACCTATACGCAGGGGACGTTTCTCGACAGCGGTGCGCCGTTGCCGCAGATCCCTCCCATGAAAGGCAATCTCGGTTTTTCCTGGCAGCTCGCAGCGCTGCGGCTCGGAGCGGAAGTTTCCGCAGCGGCCCGTCAGGATCGTGTTGATCAGTTTGAGGAGCCAACCGCCGGATATGCCATTCTCAACAGCTCGGCACAGTACTCCATCACCAGCGGCTCGCAGATCCATCATTTTTCACTCGGCGTCGAAAACATCCTGGATCAACCCTATCGCAATCATCTGTCCCGCGTGAAACTGATTCTCCCGGAAGCCGGGATCAATGCACGTCTCACCTACAAGCTTTTCTTCGATCTGTAAGGAAAGGGAACGAATGCGTATTCAATCAGAAACCGACGAGAACGTATGAAAACCCTGTATATTGCGCGCCATGCAAAATCCAGTTGGGACCATGAAGGGACCACAGACTTCGAGCGGCCTTTGAACAAGCGTGGGCACAAGGACGCACCGCGGATGGGGACGGTCCTTTACGGCCTCGGTGCGCGCCCGGGACTGATCCGCAGCAGTGCAGCGATGCGCGCGATCACGACCGCGCGCTATTATGCCGAGGCCTTGGAGTATCCTGCGGAGAAGATTGCAGTCGACGCAGGGATGTACGGTGCCGGACCGATCGAACTGATCGACATTGTGGCGACTTTTCCCGACGACGTCGGGGAGGCGATGATCGTCGGTCACAATCCCACCATGCACATGCTGGCCTATCGGCTGGCGGGTTTCGAGGCGGAGAATCTGCCGACCGGTGGTGTGGTATGCGTTGACATGGATGTGGACACCTGGAAAGGCATCCGCGAAGCGCGCGGCCGCGTCCGCTATTTCGAGTACCCCAAAAAACACACCTGACGTCCGCAACACCTGCCGACGGAACAGACCTGAGCTCCCCATGGGCCTACGGGAGGGTTCAGCGAACCTCGGAAGGGATCATGGGACTGTGGCTGGGTTCAGCGAACCTCGGAAGGGATCATGGGACTGTGGTTGGGTTCAGCGGATCTCGGTAGACA
>JAGTUZ010000305.1 GCA_018224415.1 Bacteroidota bacterium
ACGCACACCGCGCGGGGAGGTCGAGGTTTCGGTGCAGCAGCAATTCCTTGCATTCTCCCGCGGAGGCGACGGCGGCCACGCTCCAGTTCGCGGGTGCCTCGGCGGCGGGTGCGACTTTCACGAGCACGGGGAGGGTATCGGGAAGGGAATCGAGCAGCGAGAATGGAGGGGAATATTCTTCAAGGCGGATGCTGCGCCGCCGGCCGTCTCCAGCGGAGAGAGAGCGGCGTGCGGGATCGGCATACACTGCGTCGAAACGGTCGAGACGGATGGCGGGGAGCAGGCGCTCGGCCGGACCGCGGAGCACGGTTGCGTTGATCCCGGGAAGCAGGGAGAGATTGTGCCGCAGCAGGCGCGCGTGCACGGGATCGGATTCGAGGCAGAGCAGGGAAGCGGCGCGATCGGCAAGCGCTGCGCTGTCGGCGCCTACGCCGGCACCGATTTCCAGTACGCGTCCGTTTTCTGGCAGGAGGGAAGCGTGAAGTCGCGCGACGGCGGCCGACGAGGCCATCTCCAGCGCATCCCTGGTGAACAGCGATCCTTCGGGCAGGGCGAGCGTTGCGGCGGCACGGTCCTGCAGCGCGAACTGCGTCATGCAGGCGGAGAGCAGTGAAGGGAACAGGTCAGGCCAGAGTGCCCTGAGTGCCGTTTGTATTCTGAGCGTATCGGCGTATTTTTCGGTTTGCTTCCGATATTCGGCTCGAATTTCGGCAGCAAGAGCCGAGGTAAAAAAGGCGATGTGGTCGAGGTCGAAGTGATGCTGCATGTGGATTCGCGTGCGGGATACGATCTCCGGCAAGGTACGACATTCCGCCCGATACTCCCGCCAGGCCGCCGGTGCATTCCAAACCACTAGTGAATTGAAAACCACTTGTCCATTCCACGCCGCCTGTTCACTCCGCAGAACCCGTCAGACCGTATGAAGCGCACCGCTACCATTTTCATTTTCTCCCTGCTTTCCCTTGCCCTTGTTCACACCAGCGCCACGGCACAGACCAGCGGCGGTGTTCGGGGCATCGTCACCGATTCGCTGACCGGCGAACGCCTTTCGCTGGTGAACATCTATCTGCCCGAACAGGGCATGGGAGCGGCGACGGACGCCAACGGCTTCTTTTTCATCGGGAACATACCACAGGGACAGCGTCAATTCCGCGCGACGCTGATCGGCTACGCTCCCGTCGTGCGCGATTTCACCATAGAGCCGGGCAAGATCCTCACGCTGAATTTTAAGCTTTCTCCCGCCGTGCTCGAAATGGACGTGGTTGAAACTACGGCCGACAGGCGCGCCCGTTATGACACGGAAATCTCCACCATGCCGATATCCGCCGCAGAGATTTCGGTTGTGCCGAAGGCGGTCGAGGCCGACCTGTTCCGCACAATCGCGGTGCTCCCGGGCGTTGTCGCCACAAGCGACGTTTCGAGCCAGTTCTATGTGCGTGGCGGCGGAGGTGATCAGAACCTGATCATCCTCGACGGCATGACGATTTACAATCCCTTCCACGCGCTGGGCATTTTCTCGATTTTCGACGCCGATGCGATCAAGGAGGCCGAGGTCCTCAAAGGCGGCTTTCCGGCGCAGTGGGGCAACCGTCTCTCGTCGGTGATCAACATCCGCACGCGCGAGGGCAACCGCAACCGCTTCTCGGGCAAACTCAACATGAGCCAGGTCAGCGGCAAGGCGTTGCTCGAGGGACCCACGCCCTGGGACGGGTCGTGGATGGTGTCGGTGCGCAAGAGCTTTTTCGACGAAGTGCTGCAGAAATTTGTGCGGCAGGACACCCCATTCGATTTCTACGATGTGATCGGACGCGCGAATGTCTCCACGGGCGAAAGTGGCCGTCTGTCGTTGCACACGCTGTTCAGCGGCGACCGCATCACCTCGAAATCCGATTTCAACCCGGAATACGAATGGAGCAACGCGGCCTACGGTCTGAGCTGGTTCCAGGTGCTCGAGAACAAGTTCCTGATTGAAAGCACGTTCAGCTTCAGCAATTTCAAGGGAGAACTCACACCGCGCGAGAATTCGCTGATCACGCCGCGGCTCTCGGAAGTCAACGACGTGTATTTCAACGGTGCCGTCACCTACTTCCGCGACGACGGCGACATGTACGGCGCGGGCTTCATGTTCCGTCTGCCGGAATTCCGCTTCTCCTTCGTCAACGCCGCGAACTACAAGCGTGACGAGTCGAGGAAGAACAGCGAAACAGGCATCTGGTTCAAGTACAAGCTCAAGCGCTTCCGCCCCTTCTCCATCGAACTCGGCATTCGCTCCGACATTTTCTCGCTGCTTTCACCGAACAGCGCCGATGCGTTCGAACCGCGTCTCGGCGTGAGTTACGACGTGTCGCAGGCGCTTTCCCTGAAGGCTTCGTATGCGCGCGTCCATCAGCGCCTCGTGACGATCACGAACGAGGATGACGTCGTCTCGCTGTTCGAGACGTGGATCCCGATCACCGACGGACAGCCGTCGCAGGAAGCGGATCACTACATCCTCGGTGTCGACGGTGACGTGGTGTTTGTGCCCGGCATGAACTTCAACCTGCAGGGCTATTACAAGGACATGCGCAACCTCGTGGAATACAACCGCGACAAGGTCGACGCGAAGGACCCCGATTTTGTGCGCGCCACAGGGCGGAGCTACGGCATCGAGGCTTTTCTCGAAGAGAAGCATCCGCGGTATTACGGAATGCTGTCGTACTCCCTCGGCTTCACCGAACGCACGGTCGGCGATTTCACCTACAATCCGCGTTACGACCGCCGACACAGTCTCAATATCATTCTCGGCTGGAAACCCGCGGCGGGATGGGACGTCAACCTGCGCTGGGAATATGGATCGGGTCTGCCGTTTTCCCAGATCATCGGGTATTACGACCGTCTGCTCTTCAACGGCCTTTTCGACGGCAGAGGGTATATCGACGAGCAGGGCGAGCCCTACACCATGCTCGGCGCGAAGAATTCCGGACGGCTGCCAACGTATCACCGCATGGATGTGAGCGTGTCGAAAGCCTTCCAGTTCGAATGGGTGCGCCTCGTCGCCGAGGCCAGCGTGCTCAATGTTTACGACCGCAACAACATGTTTTATTATGATCGCACCACAGGCGAACGCATCGACATGCTTCCGTTTCTTCCGACCGTGAACCTGCGCGTTGAATTCTAACACGGTGGGGTACCGCTGGCTCATATGACCAAGCCGCGCCGAAACGACCTGCTCATTCCACTGCTCGCCGTCCTTGCGGACGTCGTGGCCGTGGTCGTGTCGTTCTATTTCGGCTTCCTGCTCCGTTTCGAAAGTCCGCTCACCGCATGGTTTCCGGTGACCAAGGGGTATCCGCCGCTGGAGGCCTACCTGCTGGGCGGGCTGTGTGTCGCCCCGATATGGGTGTTCATGTTCAGCCGGAGCAAGGTGTACCGCACCCGCCGCGAGGTCGACCTTAGCCTCGAGTTTTTCCGCATCGTGCGGCAGGTCAGTTTTGGCATGCTCATCGTGCTCGGCCTCACGTTTTTCTACCGCGCCTTTTCCTATTCCCGTCTCGTCTTTGTTCTCATTTGGGGCATCGGTGTCGTGTTTGTGTTTCTTGGTCGCGTGCTGGTGCTGGCGTACGAAAAACATCTGTATCGCAAAGGACGGGAACTGCGCAACGTGCTCATCGTTGGCGCGAATCACCTGGCGCAGGACCTCGCGCTGCGCATCACGCATCAGCCGGTAATGGGATATCGGCTGGTCGGCTATGTTTCGGACGAGGCGGAACGCATCGAGAGCGTTGCCACGCGGCGCTTCGGCGCGCTCGACGATCTGCCGGAGGTCGTAGCGAGGGAACGGATCGAAAGTATTCTCGTCTGCATTCCCGCCGACGAGAGCGAACGCCTGGCCCGTCTCTTCGTGCTGCTCGAGGGACGCAGCGTACAGATCCTTCTCCAGCCCGAGGTCATTGGCATCACTCCGACGCGCCTCCGCGTCGAGGAGATGTTGGGCACGCACATGATCGGAGTGAAGGATATCCCGATGTCCACCTGGGGACGCATCGGCAAGCGGGCCTTCGACATCGTGTTCAGTTTCGTCGTGCTCGTGCTGTTTTCACCCTTTGCCGTCCTGATCATGCTGCTGGTGCGCATCGAATCGGGGAGTCCGGTGATGTACCGTCAGAAGCGCGTGGGATTCGAAGGGGAGGAATTCGAGCTGTACAAGTTCCGCACCATGCGCGTGGACGCGGAGCGTGACTCCGGACCCACATGGACCAAACGCGACGACCCGCGTGTGACGCGCATCGGAAAGGTGCTGCGCCGACTCAGTCTCGACGAGATCCCGCAGTTCATCAACGTCCTTCGCGGAGAAATGAGCGTTGTCGGTCCGCGCCCCGAGCGGCCCGAGTTCGTGGACCAGTTTCGCAATTACGTCCCCAAATATATCGAGCGCCACCGGCTCAAGACCGGCCTCACCGGATGGGCGCAGGTCAACGGACTGCGCGGAGAGGTGCCCATCGCCGAACGAACGAGATACGATTTGTATTATATTGAAAATTGGTCGATGACGCTCGACCTGCGCATCATTTTCAAAACGCTGTATGCCGTGCTTTTCGGCAAGGACGCTTACTGACCCATGATCGCCGCATTCATTTTCTACCTGCACATCGTCGGAGCCGCCTTCGCCTTTTCGAAAGGGTATTTCGAACACAAGCTCTCCGATGCCTTCATGTCCTTGGCCTTCGTCGGGATCATTTTTTCCGTAGGGTGGACCATTGCGGGTTTTATTGTACGATTTTTTCTCCCCGAGAAAGGATTTGGTCCGCCGCTCGACTCCGATACGATTTCCCTCATTATCGTGGTGTTCCTCGAGGTGCTGCTGTACGGTGGCTACTTCATCAACCGCCACCGCCAGCCCAACATCGTCCGGGAGCACGGATTGGACGAATAGGACGGATCAATGCGAATCGCTTCCCAAGACAAAAGGGCACCCGCTGGGTGCCCTTTTGTCTGAAGTGATCTATGTGTTTGTCCGTCGCAGCCGTCCGGTCCGCATTGCTAGACGATCTGGCTGGCAAGCTCGATCCCCAGCCCCTCGCGCTTGATCACGGCCATATCGTCGGTGAAGTCGATCATGGTCGACAGGTAGCCGCCGTCGGGGGAGCGGTATTCGGTGTCGGTTTCGATGATCATGTCCACAAGGGGATCGAACAGGTCGAAGAGTTCCTCATTGTATGAGGGTTCGTCCCAGTCGTCAAGTCTGGCCGACATGGAAATCAGAGGATTTCCTAACTCGGAAATGAGCAGTTGGGAGAGAAAGTGGTCCGGCACACGGATGCCCGTGGTTGTGCGTTTCGAATTGAGCACGAGATTCGGAACGAGCTTGGTGGCGGGGAGGAGGAAGGTGTATGGTCCGGGCACGAGCTGCCGGATGACCTGGTATGCCGAATCGGAGATCTTGGCGTAATCGGAGATCTGTGAGATCGATGATGCCACGAAGGTCAGCGGCTTGTTGTCGGGCAGGCTGCGGATCTTTCGGATGCGTTGCTGTCCGGCCTTGCTGTTGATGTCGCAGCCGATTGCATAGACAGTGTCCGTCGGATACAGCATGACAGCTCCCTTCATGAGCTGCTCGACGATCTGGTCGATGAACCGTGCCTGCGGATTGTCCGGGTGGATGTTATACCGGGTGGCCATGTCCTTGAAGTCTTGGATGTTGACGGTGATGATTCTAAAAACCACGCGTGGCGGATTCGCGTTCCGCCGACCTGCGCGTGAAAAGCTTCTCCATCTCCTCGAGCTGTTCGATGGTGTTGACGCCACGGAGCTCGTCGACGTCGTCGACCACGCAGGGCACCATCACGCGCCCTTCGCTCTGGAAGATGGCAAATACATCCGGAAGGTAGTATTCGCCTTGTGTGTTGTCATTGCCCACGCGGTGCAGGGCATCGAATAGCAGCTCGCGGTCGAACACGTAGATGCCGCTGTTGAATTCGCGTATGGCGCGTTCTTCCTCGCTTGCGTCCTTGTGCTCGACGATGCGCACGATGGTGCCTGCGTCGTCGCGGATGACACGGCCATAGCCGGTGGCATCGGGCAGCACGGCAGTGAGCACGGTCACGGCTGCATCGCGCTCGCGGTGCAACGCAAGTGCGGCGTGCAATGTGGACGGTCGTGTCATCGGCGCGTCTCCGGAGAGAATGATCACGTCGCCCGCGAAATCCGCGAGTGCTTCTTCGGTCGTCAGCACTGCGTGCGCGGTTCCGAGTTGTTCGGACTGCACGGCGATACCGACGGAGTCGTCGAGTGCGTGAAGATAGGTGATTACGCTTTCACGCTGGTGTCCCACCACGACCACAACCGGATCGCAGCCTAGTTCGCGCGCGAGCGCCACAACATGTCCCACCAGCGGCGTCCCTGCCAGTGCGTGCATGACCTTGGCCTTGTCGGGATTCTTCATGCGCTTGCCCTGGCCGGCGGCCATGATGACGGCGGCAAGGGGCTGCGGGGACTGTGCGGTATCAGGCATCGGAATTCAGTAGGAGAGAAAGAAACGACATGCTTCCGTCGATGGGTGAGGGGATCACTGCGTCAGAGCACCGATTTGATGCGGTTGTGTTCGTCCACCAGGATAATGTCGGGCTTGTGTCCCGGGAGTTCGGCATCATCGTATTCACCGTAGGTGATGATGATGACCTCATCGCCCACGTGGCCAAGGCGAGCGGCCGCGCCGTTGAGGCAAATCGTGCCGCTGCCGGCTTCGCCCATGAGCGCATAGGTTTCGAAGCGATGGCCGTTGTTCACGTTCACGACCTGGACTTTCTCGTATTCGAGAATGTTGGCACGCGCCATCAGGTCGGCATCGATGGTGATGCTTCCTTCGTAATACAGCTCCGCCTGGGTCACACGGCCCCGGTGGATTTTGGATTTGAACATGATGCGTTTCATGACTCTATCGTCTCGGCTCGTAATATCGTATTGTCGATCAGTCTCGTCTTCCCGACGCGCGCGGCGATGGCGAGCAGCACCGGGGTCGTGCCGATACGTTCGATCGCCTCGAGCGTATCGGTGTCGACGAGGGCGACGTAATCGGGGATCAAAGCCCCTGTGCGCGTCAGCTCGTCAGACACCATGCGGAGTAAGGCCTGGGCATCGCGGCCTCCGTCAACGACATACCGCTGTGCGAGGCGCAGCGAACGCGATATGGCCAGGGCCTCCGCGCGTGCGGATTCAGAAAGATACGTGTTTCTGGAACTCATTGCCAGTCCGTCCGGATCGCGGCGTGTCGGGGCGACGAGCAGTTCGATATCCATGTGCAGGTCGCGCACCATGCGGCGGATGATCAGGGCCTGCTGCGCATCCTTCTGGCCGAAGACCGCGTGATGCGGCTTGACCATATGGAAGAGCATGGTCACCACCGTCGTCACGCCACGGAAATGCGTCGGCCGGAACGTGCCCTCCAGTATGGCATCGGGTCCCTCGACCTGCACCCAGGTCGAAGCGCCCGGAGGGTACACTTCATCGGCATCAGGACTGAAGAGGATATCACAGCCGGCATCTTCCGCAAGGCGCGCGTCGCGTTCGGGGTTGCGTGGGTAGAGTGTGAAATCCTCCCCCGCGCCGAACTGTGTCGGATTGACAAACACCGACATCACAACGACGTCGGCGTGACGGCGGCTGAGCCGCAGCAGGTCAAGGTGTCCCTCGTGCAGTGAGCCCATGGTGGGCACAAAACCGATGCGGAGTCCCTCGGCACGAAGACGTTCGGCCTCGCGCTGCATCTCCGTGATGGAAGTGATCGTTTTCATCGTGTGCTGGCCTCTCTCGTGCCGGTGAGCGGAGCGTACATGCTCAGCGCACCTTCATGTGACCCAGCAGCCGGGCCAGTGTGTCGCTCATCTCCTTGCGCGGCACAACCATATCGAGGAATCCCTTGTCGAGCAGGAATTCCGAACGCTGGAAGCCCTCAGGCAGGTCGCGTCCGATGGTCTGCTTGATCACGCGCGGACCGGCGAATCCGATCAGCGCCTTGGGTTCGGCAATGTTCACGTCGCCGAGCATCGCAAAGCTCGCCGTCACGCCGCCCGTGGTCGGATCCAGCATGACCGAAATGTAGGGCAGTCCTGCGTCGTGCAGCATCGTGAGCCGCGCGCTGGTTTTCGCCATCTGCATCAGGGAGAGGGCGCCTTCCATCATGCGTGCCCCGCCACTGGCGGCAACGATGACGAGGCCGCACCTGTTCTTGACTGCACGGTCCACCGCGCGCGCGATTTTCTCGCCGACGACCGAGCCCATGCTGCCGCCGATGAACCCGAAGTCCATCACGGCGATGGAGACCGGAATATCCTTGATCTTGCCCATGCCACTGCGCATCGCGTCATACATGCCCGTCTTGCGGATGGTGCCCTCGATGCGGTCGGCGTAGGCTTTGGTGTCGCTGAAATGGAGCGGATCGGTCGACCGCATCTTGCGGTCGTATTCCTTGAAGCTACCCTCGTCGAGCAGGATGTCGATGTATTGCTGCGCGGAGACGCGGAACGACGCCTCGCAGTGGATGCAGGTGTACAGCGCTGCGGCAAGCTGTTTCTTGTGCATCATCTCGCCGCAGTGCTCGCATTTGACCCACGAGCCGTCGGCGACTTCACGCCGCGGCGAACTGTCATCGATGTTGCTTTTGCTACGTTTGAACCAGGCCATGTCTATTGGTCTCCGGGTGTTGTCGTCAGGGAAGGAAAGGGTTTTTCGCCTGTTTGACCAGGAATTCCTGCACGTACAGAGGTTCGCAGGTCTCGGCGTTGTCGGGTCCGCGACGCGCGAGCAGACGGGCACCCAGGCGTGCTACGGCCCCGGCGTCGAACACCGACGCGGGATCTGGCAACACGGTGAATCCGTCCGCGGAAACCTTTGCGGCGCCATCTCCGGCGAGCAGCGTTCCCGGCGCGAGGATGGCAGAAACGGTGTCGAGTCCGGCGACGCGCACATCCTCGACAGCGCGCCAGCCGCCGTCCTCTCCGGGTGAAAGCAGATATCGAGCGATATACACTTCGTCACGCCGCGCGTCGATGCAGACAGCAAACGGAATCTGAACTCCCGGCGTCACAGGAACTCCCGTTGTCATCGGCGCTGCCGATGTCACAGGAACTCCCGGCGTCATCGGCGCCGCCGTTGTCACAGGAGCGCCGAGCGGCCAGCGGCGGACGACGGACTCCGCGGCCGCGTCGTGTGTGGGCACGGCCACGATGGGAATGTGCAGCGCGAGGGCAAAACCCTTGGCCGCCGCCATGCCAATGCGCAGGCCGGTAAAGGAGCCGGGACCGGCTGACACTGCCACGGCATCGAGATCATCCATCGCAATGCCCGCATGCGCGAGCAGGTCGCGACAGAGGGGCGCGAGCAGTTCGTCATGGGCGTTTGGGCGTACGAACGTTGCCGCGGCGATGACGGACTCCCCGTCGTACAGCGCCACGCCGAGGCGGGCCGTTGCCGTGTCGATACCGAGAATCACGCCTGCCTCACGATCAGTTGTTCTGGTGAAAAAAGGATGCTATTGTCCTCATCATTCACCAGACGGATTTCGAAGCGGCGCTGGGCGGGACTCTCGCCGTGCCAGGCAGCCACCTCGTAGCGGGGCAGCGGCAGCAGTGTTTGTGCGCGCTCGGCCCATTCGACAAGCACGACGCCATCGGAAGCGAACAGCGCCTCGAGTCCGCTCTCGCGCATGTCGTGGAGAGAGGACAGTCGGTACAGGTCGCAATGGGAGACGGGTATTGTGCCCTTGTATTCGTTGATCAGCGCGAAGGTGGGACTGCTCACCTGATCGGCGCAGCCGAAATGCACGCACATGCCGCGGATGAAGGCCGTTTTGCCGCTGCCGAGGTCGCCGCTGAAAGCGACGAGAGCGGAAGCGGGGAGAAGGGCGGCGAGTCGTTTGCCGGCCGCGCGCGTTTCTTCCTCGCTGTATGTCTCGAATCGATCGTGCATCGCGGGGATCAGGTCTTCGGCTTCATCGTGATGACCGGCAGCACCAGTTCTTCCAGCGACATGCCGCCATGCTGGAAACTGTCGCGGTAATAGTTGAGGTATTTGTTGTACTCCGTCGGATAGACGAAGTAATAATCCTCTTTCGCAATCACGTAGTTGATCATCATGCCGCGACGCGGGAGCTTGTACTCTTCCGGATTCTTGATGTACATCGCCTGCTTGCTTTCCGCCTTGACGTTGCGACCGTATTTGTAACGGAGGTTGGTCGATGTCTCGCGGTCGCCAAGCACCTTGCTGCCCCGCAGGCATCGCACGCTGCCGTGATCCGAAGTCACCACGACGGTGGCATCCGGCGTGCGTGCGATCTGACGAAACATGCTCAGCAGGGAGGAGTGCGTGAACCAGGTGTTGGTCAGCGAACGGAAGGCTGCCTCGTCCGGCGCGATTTGCTTGAGAATCGGAGAATCGGAGCGGCTGTGCGCGAGCATGTCAACGAAGTTCACGACAATGGCCGTGAGATGGTTTTTCACGAAGGATGCGATGTTGCCCACCATCTGCTTGCCGTACTCGGGATCGATGATTTTGATGTACTTGAGGTCGTTGCGCAGCTTGATGCGACGGCGCTCGAGCAGTTTCTCGAGGAATTCCTTCTCGTGCCTGTTCATCGAGTAATCGTCGTCGTCCTTGCTCGCCCAGAGATCGGGGAAGACCCGTTCGATGTCACTGGGGAAATACCCGCTGAAGATGGAGTTGCGGGCGTACGGCGTCGCGGAGGGCAGAATGCCGAGATAGAAATCCTTCTCGATTGTGTACAGATCTTTCAGATGCCGTTCCATTACCAGCCATTGATCGTAGCGCATGCAGTCAATGACAAAGAAGAACACGGGGCCCTTCGAGGCAAGATGCGGCACGAGGAAACGATCCACCACGTGGGGCGAGAGCGTGACGTTTTCATCCTGCACCCAGTCGCGGTAGTTCTTCTCGACGTATTTGCAGAACTCCTGATTGCACTCCTTGCGCTGGGCGTTCATCGTCTGATGCAGTTCCAGCTCCGGGTGCCCGTCGAGTTCGATCTCCCACTCCACGAGCTTCTTGTAGATGTCTGTCCATTCCTCGAGATCCAGAGGACCGAGAAGCTTCACGGAGACTTCGTTGAATTCACGGATGTAGTCCTGCGAGGTCTTGGCACCGAGGATGCTCTTGCCCTGTAGGAATTTTTTGGTAACAAGCAGAATCTGGCTGGGATTGACCGGCTTTGTCAGGTAATCACTGATCTTCTCCCCGATGGCCTCCTCCATCACCGATTCCTCTTCGTTTTTCGTCACCATGACGATGGGGAGGTCGGGCTGCGTATCCTTGATGGACGCGAGCGTCTCGAGTCCGCCCATGCCCGGCATGGACTCGTCGAGGAACATCAGGTCCACGTTGCCGCTGCGCACGAAATCGATGGCGTCCTCGCCGTTGGTCACCGTGCTGACGGTATAACCGCGCTGTTCGAGGAGGAGGATGTGCGCGCGGAAGAACTCCACTTCATCGTCCACCCAGAGGATATGGCCCATGTGTTCAGACATCTGATTCGGCTTCAGTGATTGAGAAACGGTGATATATTGACACAAACGGAAAATTACGAAAGAGGGCAGGGGGAAACAAGGCACTGAGCGATGCTTTCCCGAATGTGCGGTTCCCGCATCGCGCTCCGGCATGGCCGTTCCGGCATGGCCGTTCCGGCATGGCCGTTCCGGCATGGCCGTTCCGGCATGG
>JAGTUZ010000306.1 GCA_018224415.1 Bacteroidota bacterium
ACAGTTGCCGGGGCGGGATTGCTTGTGAGGGAAAAGGCGTCGGGAGGAACACTCGAAAGTGACACCGACGTCACGGTCAGCGCCGCGGCGTCGGGATGGTTGTTGCGGAGCATGATCACGGTATCCAGCGCAGCGCCGCCACAGGCGCTCACGATCCCGAGATCCGTGCTTCGCCGCGTCGGCAGCGACAGCGAGATGTCGTCGATGCGGTGTTCGTTGAAAGCGAAACCCGTGGCGGAGGTGAAGCCGAAAAATCCATCGAAGGGGAAGAAGTCCGTGATCTGCATGTCCAGTCGCCGCTGGCCATCGACAAACACCTCTATCGTGCCATTGCGGAAGCGGATGCGCAGCACATGCCAGCGTCCGTCCTCCAGCGTCGGCGAGGCGAGCATTTCCGAACGAAGATGGTTGGAAGAAACATCCTTGATAACGGCGACATGCTCCGGCGAGCGGTCGCCGAGATCGTCATTCTGATAGGTATCGAATTCCACGCCATAGCCCAGGCAGCCGTCGAAGTCGAGCGCGCCGCCGCCGCGTGCCGGATGGTCATACAGCGGCGCAAACACCGCGACGATGCCGTCCGCTCCGCCGCCGCTGCCGGCGCCACCGCTGTCGAACCATCCGCGAAAGCTGAGATCGAAGATCGAGACCGGCAGCAGGGTGCGGAGGAACAGCCGACCGGTCTGGCTTTCGGCTGCTGGAGTGAGGACGGCATGTCCGGCCGCGACGTCAACTTGCGCCGCGCCGCCGAGGTGGTAGCGTCCGGACGGCGGTGTCGCGGTGAAGGATTCCGACCAGACCATGCTGCGCCAGGGCAGGGCGACCTGCGCGGCAAGGGGCGACCCGGCGGCGAGAAGCATAAAGAGCAGCAGTGCCGCAACGCATGATCGGTGCAGTGCCGCAACGCAGGGGGCCGCGTAACGGACAGATCGTTGAAAGGAACGGCTTTTCCGCTCAGTCGAAAATGACGTCGAGCAGGCGGCTGGTATCGGTGAGATCGTCGAACAGATAGTCCGGCGAATGCTGTGCAAGGAGTTCATGGCTGTGCCCTCCAGTGGCGACCCCGATGCTGCGCACATTGAGATGGCGTCCGCAGTCGATGTCATGCGGGGTGTCGCCGATGATGACGATGTCCTTGGCGCGGAAAGTGGCTCCGGTACGTTCGTAGGCGCGTGCGACCGCGATTTCCGGCAGGTCGTGCCGGTGGTAGGCGTCGTTGCCGAAGGCGCCGAACGCGAAGTGCCGCAGCAGATCCGGAGGCGTGAGCTTGATGCGCGCGCCCCGCAGCGTGTTGCCCGTGAGCAGGGCGATGGTGGCCGCTTCCTCCTGCGCCAGCGCCTCGAGCAGCGTGCGCACGCCGGGCAGGACGGTCACGTTTTCGGCGTTCAGTTCCTTCTCGAGCTTGTCGAAAAACAAAGTGAACACCGCATCCTGATGTCGGGCGATGATTTCCACGGGCAGACCCGACGCGTGCACGATCTCCGAGAAGATCTGCGGGTCGGTTTTTCCCGAGAAATCATGCTCGAGTCCCACCGTGGTGGAGCCGAGCGTTTCCTCCATGGCCTGCACCAGGCAGCGTTTCGCCGCGCCGTCTGTGGAGATCAGCGTGCCGTCGATATCGAAAAGAATGAGGCGGAGATATTGTTTGGCAATCATGGCTTGTCCGGTCGGGGTACATTCCTGTACAGAAGATAATCACTCAGACGGGGAAAGTGCCAGCCGACGAAGGCAAAGAGTTTGCCCGCGGTGCTGACAACGATCTCCCGGCGCCGACGGCGCACGCAGCGCAGCACGGCAGCCGCCACCATTTCCGGCGGATTCGTCGGAACGTTCCTCCGCGTTGTCTGCGGCACGGCATAGGTCATGCGGTCGAAAAAGGGCGTGTCGGTGCGTGCGGGACACACCACGCCCACATGCACGCCGTACGGACGCGCCTCCAGCCGCAGTGCGTCGGCCAGGCCCAGCAGTCCCTGTTTCGTTGCACAGTATGCCGCGTTGTAGGGCAGGGCGCGCTTGCCGATGATGGAGGAAATGAACACCAGACTGCCACCTCGCTGTGCGAGCAGCAGGGGCAGCACGGCAGAGGCGGTGGCGAAGGCCCCGTCGAAATTCGTGCGAAGCAGATTTTCAATGTCCGTCCATGCCGAACGGGCAAACGGACCGTACAGTCCGATACCGGCATTGACCACGGCGGCCGCGATGGGGCGGCGTTGCAGTGCGGCGGTCAGGGCGGGACGCAGCGCCGCCGCGTCGCGGACGTCCGCCACCAGGACGCCACAGACGATGCCGTGCGCAGAGCGCAGGTCGTCGGCGAGGGACGCCAGCCGGTCGCCGCTTCTCGCGACGAGGAGAAGATCGTGTCCTTCCGCAGCGAAACGCGCCGCCGTGGCGCGTCCGATTCCTTCGGACGCTCCAGTGATCACGACCAGGCCGTCTTGACTTTTCATCTCGAATGGTAAGCTATGGGGGCAGCCGTCGGGTGGACGCCTTTCGCCCGTGAATCCTGCGACAATACCGCATTATACGACGGACAAGCTTGCGATTCACCATGCTTTTCGATAGACTTGGAGTATGTCTTGAACCAGAAAATGGTGTCGCGAGTGCTTCCAATCGAGAGGATGTTGTACGGTGGGAACAGTGTCTGACGCCGGCGATCTGCTGATCGTCGACGATGAGGAAATGATGGGCGTCGTACTGTCCGGTGTGTTCGAGGATGCCGGATTTACCGTTCGTGCCGCCACGAACGGAGAGGATGCCATCGGCATGATCGGCCAGCGCCTGCCCGACGTGCTGCTGCTCGACATCATCATGCCGGGGCTGAGCGGGATGGACGTGCTGCGGCGCCTCAAGTCCGTCGATGAAAGCATCCCGGTGATTCTCATGACCGCCATGGCCGGCGTGAGCGGTGCCGTGGAGGCCATGCGCGCGGGCGCCTTCGACTA
>JAGTUZ010000307.1 GCA_018224415.1 Bacteroidota bacterium
CGCCGGAAGACCCGCGATGCAGAGGAGGACCCGCGATGAATGACCAGGCCTTTGTCACCATGATTGTAGTGCTCGGTCTGGTATGGGGCGGCTTCGCAGCGCTTCTCACCTACGCCTTCCTGCGCGAACGACGAAAACGTGCGGACAGAAATCCGCAGGACGGGGATTGACCACTCCCATCACACCGCTCATCCGATACCAGGATTCACGATGACACCAAAACACGCACAGCGCATTGACGCCATCGAACCATCAATCTTTTCGACCATGAGCCAGCTGGCCGCGGAACACCGCGCGGTGAATCTCGGCCAGGGCTTCCCGGATTTTGACGGCCCCGAGTGGATCGTCGAGGCCTTCATCGATGCGCTGCGTTCGGAAAAAAACCAGTATGCGCCAATGACCGGCGTCCAGCGCCTCCGCCGCGCGATCGCCGGGTACCAGCAACAGTTCTATGGACTCGACTGGAACGCCGAGTCGGAGATCACCGTGACCGCCGGCGCCACCGAATCCCTGTTTTCCGTCATGCTGGCACTGCTGGATCCGGGAGACGAGGTGATCCTCTTCGAGCCGTATTATGACGGCTATCACGCCAACGCGTTGATAGCCGGGGCCGTGCCCGTCTGCGTCACGCTGCAGGCTCCGGATTTCCGCATCGTGGCCGAAACGCTCGAAGCGGCAGTCACTCCGCGTACCCGCATGATCGTGTTGAACAACCCGCACAATCCCACGGGACGGGTGTTTTCCCCGGACGAACTCGCGGCAGTCGCCGACACGGCGAAACGCCACGACCTGATTGTACTCAGCGATGAAGTGTATGAATTCCTGCTCTTCGACGGGAGGATGCATATCCCCATCGCCACACTCCCGGGTATGCGTGAACGCACAGTCACCGTTTCATCGACGGGAAAGACCTTTGGCATGACAGGATGGAAAATCGGCTATACCATCGCCCGGGAAGAGATCACCCGTGCGGTGCGCACCGTGCATCAGTTCGTGACCTTCGCGGTGAACACCCCCGGCCAGCACGCGATGGCGCACGGGCTGGAACGGCTCGAAACATACCTGCCGGCCTTCCGCGCACTGTACCAGGACAAACGCGACCTGCTCTTCGACGGACTTCGCGACAGCGCCCTTGCGGCCATCCTCCCCGAGGCAAGCTATTTTATGATGGTCCGCCTCCCCGAAGGATCAGGCGGCGACGTCGCCTACGCCACACGCCTGGTGACCGAACAGGGGGTCGCAGTCATCCCTCCGTCGGTGTTCTATTCGAACAGCGACGAAGGGACAACGATGCTCCGGCTGTGTTTCGCCAAAAAGGATGAAACGATCCGGGAAGGCGTCCGGCGCCTCCGGCGGTGCGATGCGGAATCGTGACCCGGAACCGCGGTACCCAACGCCGCGCCCGAGCGCGTGCGCGAAGCGTGCGAGTCGAGTAGAGACGCGCGAAGGATCAATCCTTGCTTTTCGACAGCAGGCCGAAAACGCCGCCGAGCAACAGGCCGACGCCAAAGGCACCCAACACCGCTGAAAACGGATGGACTTTGATGTACTCCTCCGATTTCTCCACGGCGGGTTCGATATTCTCTGCGCGAATCCTGTTGATGCGCTCCTTGGCCTTTTCCTGGTAGACGTTCGCGCGATCCTTGATGCCCGCAGCGAAATCCTCCGCGCGGTTGTGCAGGGTTTCGTGCACGTCCGACAATCCTTCGGCGACACGTTCGCGCGTGGAAAGGTAGCCGTCGTAGAGCTCCTTGACCTTTACCTCGACAATGCTTTTTTTCTCTCCGTATTTTTCGGAGATAAGGCTAACAAGGTTGCCGAAATTTCCTTCGATTTTCAGAAGATCTTCATCAAGGATTTTGTCCCATTTCACGACGACATGGCCCTTGAAACCGTCCCATTCCTTTTCAAAACGTGGTATGCTCATACTCACCTCCGGGTACTGATGGAAAAAATTATTCGGGGATATTGAAGAATATACAATAGCAAACTGGCGCGGAAAAGGCAAATCGAGCGCGCTTTTTCCTTACATTGCTTCCTTGGGTCTCATTTCGGATGGTCACGGCATGAACAGCTCCTTCCTTCTTATCGGACATCGTGGCAGCGGCAAGACCACTCTCGGTCGGCATCTGGCCGCGGCGCGCGGCGTCGCTTTCCTCGACCTCGACGAGGTGATCGAGGATCGTGAAGGACGTCCTGCCGCCGTTCTGGTCGCGGAGAACGAACCCCGCTTCCGCCGCCTCGAACAGGATATCCTGCACGAACTCGTTTCTCGGCCGGTGGCGGCCGTGATCGCAACCGGCGGGGGCTGCACCGCCTGGCCGACCGGTCTGCGCACGATCTGGATCCATCGCGAGGGCTGGGAGGAAACCGCCATACGCGAACGCCGGCGTTTGCGGCCCGAGCTCAACGAGGACGAGGAAATCACATGGATGCATGAGACACGCGAAGAACGATATCGCCGCGCAGCGCATCTCCGCCTCCACATCGAGCGCGGCTGCGGCGTGGACGAAGCCGCATCCCGCCTGGTTTTTCTCGCCGGTTGGCTGGAAAGTGCGGCTGGCCGTCCCGGCCTCGCGAAAAGCTGGATCGTGCCACGCGACCCGGAAGACCTTTCCCGCGCCGTTGCCGACGTCCGGCTTTTCGGACTTGCCGGTGTGGAAATCCGCTCCGATGTGTTCCCGGAGATCCCGAAGCTTGACGTTCCCTGGCTCGCATCGCTGCGCAGCGATGACACCACGTTCTTCCGCCGCGCCCGGGAGGCCAGCGCCTTCGACTGTGATGCGAGCCTGCTGCGCTTTCTCGACCTGCGTGAACTCCCAGTGCGTCCACTCATTCTCAGCTCGCATCCACACGACGTATTCAAGGAATTTTTCGATTTTCTCACAGGGCTGCCGGCGTGGATCGGCCAGTCCTTCCCCGATTGGCAGTCAGAGTTGGACCTCAAATGGGCCCCGCGCATCAAGTCTTGGGTCGAACTGCGCTATGCAAACCAACTCTACAAGGTCTATGAAAAGACGGGCGGTCGCCTGACCGTTCTCCCGCAGGGGAAAAACTGGAAATGGATGCGCGTGCTGCGCCTTTTCAACGGCAACAACCACAATTATCTTTCCACCGGCTGTCTTGAGCATTCACACCGTCCTCCGACACTCGACTATTTCCTGCCGCATGTGATCGGTGATCACGCGCGTGAGTTTTGCGGTGTGATCGGTTCCCCCGTCGAGCACAGCTTCGGCGATGTGTTTCACCGCGCGCTCTCGTTGCAGGCCGATGGCGGGGCATCGACGTACATGAAAATTCCTCTGAAAGCTGAGGAGATTGACAACTGCCTGCACCTGCTTCCCCAGCTCGGCTTTACGGGACTGTCCGTAACTTCCCCGCTGAAAACCTCCGTTTTTACCTCGAATTTCGTAGGTACGGAACTCGATATCAGCGCTGGAAACACTCTGGCTCTCGTCAAGGGCAGCTTTCTTCTTTACGACACCGACCAGGCGGGCATGGAGGCCGCGCTTGCGGAAATCGAGGCCGATGGCGTCGTACCCGGATCGGTGATCCTGTATGGCAGTGGCGGCGTCTCCTCCGCTGTCACGCGCGCGCTTGAAAATCGTGCCTGGGGTCCGATCGAAACGATTCCTGCTCGTGACGGTTGGGGTGATCACAACCGGCAGCGATGCCAGCTCGTGATCGATGCATCTGGTGGTGACGGCAGCGCTCACGCGCACGCTCCCCTGTGTGCTGCCTGGCTCGACCTGCGCTACCGCGACATACCCGCCGCTCCCGCGCAGGCAGAACGCTTCTACAACGGAATGACGTTTTATAAACAGCAGGCTCTGGCCCAACGAGAAATCTGGGGCCTCGGGCCGGTGGACACCCATCCCCTTCTTTAATGTTCCCTGGAGCGATACATGCGCGGCAACAGTTTCGGAGAATTTTTTGTGCTGACCAGCTTCGGCGAGAGCCACGGTCCGGCGCTTGGCGCAGTCATCGACGGCTGCCCCGCAGGTGTGCCGCTGGATGCGGAAGTGATCAATGCAGCGCTCCGGAGGCGACGCCCAGGTCAGTCCACGATCACGAGTCCGAGAAAGGAAACAGATACCGCGGAGATTCTCAGTGGCATCCATGATGGACGCACGCTCGGCACACCGATCGCCGTCCTCGTGCGGAACAAGGACGCGCGCAGTGCGGACTACGACCCTACGACGTTCCGTCTCGGACACGCCGATCCCGTCTGGAACGAAAAATATGTACATCGTGACCACCGCGGCGGGGGACGCAGCTCGGGCCGCGAAACCATCGCGCGCGTGATCGGCGGAGCAATCGCCGAGCAGTTTCTCCCGACCGACGTCCGCATTCTTGGATTCACCCGACAGATCGGCCATATTGGCATACAGGATCTGCCTTCCGGACTCACGCGCGCGGATATAGACGTCTTTGCCTCGCGATGCCCTGTTCCGTCCGCGAATGCAGCCATCACCGAGGAGCTGTTGCGCCTGCAGGAACAGGGCGATTCGGTCGGCGGCATCGCCGAACTGCATATTGACGGCGTGCCACGGGGACTGGGCGAACCGGTTTTCCGCAAGGCCAAGTCCGAGCTCACCGCGGCGATGATGTCCGTTGGTGCCGTGAGCGGCGTTGCTTTCGGAGATGCATTCACCGAATGCCTGCTCCCCGGTTCCGTCTTCCATGTCCCGGCGCCCGGCTCCGCCGAAGGAATCGCACTGCGCTCTCATGGCATGCAAGGTGGCATGACCAACGGAGAACGCATTGTCCTCCGCATCGCCGTGAAACCCACAAGCAGCATTGGTGAAACAGCCCGACGCGGCAGGCACGATCCCTGCATCGTGCCACGCATCATCCCCGTGCTCGAGAGCATGGCCGCCATGGTGCTCGCCGACCTGCTGCTTGCCGCCCGTCTCGACAACATCTAGTCCGGCTCCGTTCGATATCCGGCTCGTGCCCATATGTCATCCTGGTCGGGGCAGTACGTCACGACCGCTGCGTTCATTCATCATGCATATCAGTGATACGGGCGTCTTTCGCGCCTTCCGACACCGTAATTTCCGCCTCTTCGTCGTGGGCCAGCTTGCCTCGCTCACCGGCACCTGGGCGCAACGCATGGCCGTCGGCTGGTTGGCCTGGGATTTGACCCACTCCGCTTTCTGGGTCGGTGCGGTCAGTTTCGCCGGTCTGTTTCCCGGGGTGCTGGCAGGCCCGCTTGCCGGGTCGGTCGCGGACAGCATGAGCCGCCTCCGCCTGCTGAAGCTCACACAGTGGGCCTTCCTCGTTCAGGCGGCAGTACTCGCGGGCCTGACCATTGGGGGCTGGATCTCCCTGCCAGTGCTGCTTGTCCTCGAAACGCTGCTCGCCATCATCACCGCGTTCGACATCCCTGTACGCCAGGCATTTGTCATCGAGATGGTGGGGAAAGACGACCTCGCGAATGCCATTGCCATCAATTCGACGACGGTGAACATCGCGCGCATGCTGGGTCCTGCCATCGCCGGCGTCATCATCGTCACTATCGATCTCGGTGAGGCGTTTCTTTTCAACTCCCTTACCTATGTGGCCGTACTCGCCAGCTTGGCGATGATGCGACTCGCGCCTCGCACAGTGGAACGACGCTCGCAGCGGCTGCGGGCACATGTCACGGAAGGCCTGCGCTACGCATGGGGGGAAAAAGGGATCCGCACCTATCTCCTGCTCTTTTTTGTGGTGGCGTTTTTCGGGATGCCGTACGGGACGCTGATGCCTGTTGTGGCCGAACAGCGCTTCGGCATGGGAGCGGTCGGTCTGTCCTGGCTTGTGGCGGGTTCGGGGTTCGGGGCCACGGTGGGCGCCATGCTGCTCGCGGCCCGGAAACACGTGACGGGCCTCACCCGCATGCTGTTTGTCTCGGCGATGGGCTTCGGCGGCAGCCTCGTGATTTTCGCCCTGATCCAGGATTTCACCCTGGCGGTGCTGTTCATCCCGATCTGCGGCTTCGGCATGATGATGCAGATGGCCGGCAACAACATCCTCCTGCAGACCAATGTCGAGGAAGCGCAGCGCGGACGGGTGATGAGCCTGCTGAGCATGAGCTTCCAGCTGGCCATGCCCCTCGGCAGTCTATGGATGGGTACCGTTGCGGAGCATTTCGGAGAACATGTCTCGCTTTTGTCCGGCGGCGTTCTCAGCATGCTTGCCGTCGCAATCCTGGCGGTACGCTCACGTCCCGGGCGAGCGTGACACGGCTGAAGGGAAAAAGAATCCCCCGCATGTTTTTTACATCTTACGTGACGTATCTTCTTTCTCTTGCCTGAACGTCATCCGTCACCGGGATGGAAACAAAACAACCATTCCCGCGGTTATCTCAGGATATCCTTTTCACAACGACATGTTCGCAAAAAGCAATGCACGCACACAATAACAGGACCCGAATGAAAACAACGATCTTCGCGCTCGCGCTTCTGCTTGCCGCCACCACCATCCATGCCCAGGTGGGAGAACAGGCACCGGCCTTTTCTCTGAAAGACAAGGATGGCAAGACCTACTCCCCCGAGTCCCTCAAGGGCAAGGTCATCGTCCTGAACTTCTGGGCAACCTGGTGTCCGCCCTGCCGCGCAGAGATTCCCGCGTTCAAGACCGTGTACGATAAATACCGGGAAAAAGGAGTGGAAATTCTTGGCGTCTCCCTGGACCACAAAGGCTGGGATGTGATTCGTCCCTTCCTCAAACAGCACGAAATCAACTACCCTGTTGTCCTCGGTGGCGCGGACATCTCCAAGGCCTACGGAAACATCCGCTCCATCCCGACAACCGTGATCATCGACCGGAAGGGAAAGGTGATCGACAGCCATGTCGGTGCGATGTCGGAAGCGCAGTTGGTGAAGCTGTTCGAAAAACTGCTCTGATCGAGACGCCAGATCTGCGGCCGCAACCCGCAATCCTGCTGCCGTTTCGTGAATCTCCCTATATCAATCTTTCCATCGCTTCGGCGAGGAGATCGACTTCGACCACGTCGATCCCTCGCCTTTTTTTCGGTAGTCCGCCCCGGGGAACGATGATGCGTTTGAAACCCAGTTTCTCCGCTTCGATCACACGTTTTTCAACCTGGCCGACCGAACGAACTTCGCCGCCGAGCCCCACCTCTCCCACAACCGCCGTTCCATGATCGATGGCCACGTCACGGGCACTCGAAACCACCGCGGCGCACACGGCCAGATCTGCGGCGGGTTCGTCGAGGCGGACACCCCCTGCGACATTGACAAACACATCGTATTGCCCGACATGCAGTCCGAACCGTTTTTCCAGCACGGCAAGAAGCAGAGAAACGCGGCGTGCGTCGAGTCCCGATACCGTACGCTGCGGCATACCGTAATTGCTGGACGTGACCAGCGCCTGCACTTCGATCAGCAGCGCGCGCGTGCCTTCGAGGCTGCTCGTCACGCATGAACCCGAGATGCCCCGGGAGCGGTCGGAAAGAAAAACCTCGCTCGGATTCGCCACCTCACGCAATCCCTCTTCCCGCATCTCGAAAATGCCGATTTCGTTTGTGCTGCCGAAACGGTTTTTCAATCCCCGCACGATGCGATAGCTGTGATGATGGTCGCCCTCGAACTGCAGCACAGTGTCGACCATGTGCTCGAGCACGCGCGGACCGGCGATCACCCCGTCCTTGGTCACATGCCCGACCACAATCATGGGAATGTTTTCCGATTTGGCATGGCGCAGAAGCACGGCGGTACTTTCCCGAACCTGGGAAATGCTTCCCGGCGCGCTTTCCAATTCCGGTCGATACACCGTCTGAATCGAATCGATAACAACCAACTGCGGATTCTGCTCGCTCACGGCGCGGAGGATCGCGTCGAGATTCGTCTCGGCAAGCACAAGAAACTGCTCTCCTGTCACCCCGAGACGGTCCGCACGCAGCTTGATCTGCCGCAGCGACTCCTCGCCGCTGACGTAGAGGAGGCGTATGTCCCCGCGACCGAGCTGCGTCATCAGGGTGGATTTCCCGATGCCCGGGTCTCCCCCGAGCAATATCATCGAGCCCGGCACGATTCCGCCTCCGAGAACGCGGTCGAGTTCGGACAGTCCCGTGTGCAGTCGTTCGTCCTTTCGTGCGTCCACGCGCGTGATGGGCTGGACTTTTGCATCGCCGGTTGCCGCCCTCGCGCCACGACCGCTGGATTCCGGCCGCAGCACTTCCTCCGCGAGCGTGTTCCACTTCCCGCAGGCATCGCATTTCCCACTCCAACGAGTGGAAATGGCGCCGCAGGACTGACAGACGTACTGCGTTTTCTGTTTGGCCACGCGCGTGCTACCTGGATTTCATGATGGTGTCTTCGAGTTCCGCTTTCTGGATGCGGAAAGAACCGCTGAAACTGACCTTCACGGGCTTGCTTGCCTCATCGAATGATTTGGTCACCCCTTCGATGGTGGCGTCAATCGTGCCGATGATCGCTTCCCCATCGTAGCTCTCGATAACGAGGCTGCCGCTGGCGCGCTGCCCGTCGATGCGTTTCCGCTCGTTCCCGAGATAGAATCGGTAGAAAGCGATGTTCCTGGCGGAGGAAAGATCGTGACGACCCGGCGCAAACGAGGGCATTTCGATACCGAACCAGGTCTCGAGCGAGGCCTCCCCCTGCCTGTCGAAGCTGCTGATGACCAGCACGTCGTTTTCGCCCGGCTTGAGCTGGATGATGCGAATGGCCTGCAGCGCGTCATCCACATCGGAGGGGTCGCCGATCGTCGCGCGCGTGACATAATATCTTTCCGTGTAGGTGAATTCACGCACCGCTTCGACGGGTTTGATTTCCGTGGTTTTCGGTGGGGGCGGCGGAGATTCCGGGCTCACCTGTTCCTCGCTTCCGGAACAGGCGGAGAACAGAATGGCGACGGTGAGCAGCAGCATGTTCCATAGCGGGAACGAGAGGCGATGGGTCATGATCCCTCCGTAAATGGTAACTGATGGACTATAATGGTGAAATTTCCTTGTCGAAAAAGGTCTCGAGCAGGCGCTGTGCAGCCAGAAGGGCCGGAATTTCCCCGGATGACACCGCGCGTTCCAGCCCGGGAAGAAGCGTTGCCACGCCCGCATGTGTCTGGAAATGATCCTGCAGTGCCTGCCGGATGCTCTCATGCATCCAGGCCAGAGCCTGTTCGCGGCGTTTCTTCTCGAGCCAGCCGTTCGCTGACATGCGTGCCTGGAAACTATCAATTGTCTCCCATATCTGATCGATGCCCGCGCGCGTGAGCGATGAGCAGCTGAGCACCGGGGGAGACCAGTCAGGAGCAGGATACTTCATGAGATGGAGGGCATGCTCGTACTCGACTCGCGCGCGATCTGCCGCAAGCACGTTATCACCGTCGGCTTTGTTGATCACAACGGCGTCGGCAAGCTCCATGATGCCGCGCTTGATGCCTTGCAGCGAATCGCCCGCCCCGGCGAGCATGAGCAGCAGGAAAAAATCGACCATGGAATGCACCATGGTTTCGGACTGTCCGACACCCACGGTTTCGACGAATATCACATCAAACCCTGCTGCCTCGCAAACAAGCATGGCCTCTCGTGTCTTGCGAGCCACTCCGCCGAGCGATCCCGCCGAAGGAGACGGACGGATGAACGCGTTTTCATCCACCGACAGCCGCTCCATCCGGGTCTTGTCGCCCATGATGCTGCCGCTGGAAATCTGGCTGCTCGGGTCGATGGCCAGCACGGCAATGCGATGGTCGCGTTCGGTCAGCCACAATCCCAGGGCCTCGATAAACGTACTTTTTCCCACACCCGGCACGCCCGTGATCCCGATGCGCACCGCCTTGCCGGTATGCGGTAACAGGTGTTCCATCACTGCAAGCGCCTTGCGGTGATGCTCGGGACGCATCGATTCGATCAATGTGATGGTCTTGCCCAACACCACTCGATCGCCCGCAAGAATCCCTTCGACGTGTTCTTCCACCGTCAACTCCCGCGGGAACCGCCGTCTCGCTGTGGGAGCCATGTTTCCGGGGGAATCCACACCGGGACGCACGTCGAGTCGCCCCTTCGAGTCGCGGGCGGTCTGCTCGTGCCCCTGTTCGGCGCCGCTGTGGGCTTCATTGTCCATACGATCCGGAATTGGCTTCGATTGAAAAAAACCCGGCGGGAACGGTCTCGCGGGTGAAGGACAAAGTCAGAAGAGGCGGTTGTATCCGTTCAGGGCCGCAACGCGGTAGGCTTCGGCCATGGTCGGATAGTTGAACGTCGTTGTCATGAAGTACTTGATGCTGTTCATCGGCAGCGGTTGCGCCATGATGGCCTGGCCGATATGCACAATTTCGGAAGCATTCTGCCCGAAGCAATGGATGCCGAGCAGTTCCAGGGTCTCACGATGGAAGAGGATCTTGAGCATTCCGGCGGTCTTCCCGGTGATCTGCCCGCGCGCGAGGCTGCGGAAAAACGAACGTCCGACCTCGTATGGAATGCAGGCCTCGGTCAGTTCCCGTTCTGTTTTTCCCACGCTGCTGATTTCCGGAGTCGTGTAGATTCCGGTCGGAAAATCCTTGACAAGGTGATCCTCGCAGGTCCCATCAACGATATGGGTTCCGACGAAACGGCCCTGGTCGTAGGCGGCGCTCGCGAGGGAGGGGAATCCCACGATGTCACCCACCGCGTAGATATGCGGCTGGGTGGTCTGGTACTGTGCGTTCACCAGCAGGTTACCGCGATGGTCGGGCGTGATGCCGAGCGTCTCCAACCCGATACCGGACGAGTTGCCCGAGCGCCCGTTCGCCCACAACAGCACGTCGCTTTTAATTTTCTTGCCCGTTTTCAGGTGGAGGATCACGCCGTCTTCGACTGTCTCCACCTGCTCGTATTCCTCGTTCTGTCGGATCAGGATGCCTTTCTCGTCCCGCATGTGGTAGGAGAGGGCGTCGCTGATTTCGTCATCCAGGAATTCGAGCATGCGCTGGCGGGTATTGACGAGGTTGACCTTCACGTCCATTCCCCTGAATGCGGAGGCATATTCCGACCCGATCACCCCCGCGCCGTATATCGTGATGGAATCCGGAATGCGCTGCAGCTTGAGAATGGTGTCGCTGTCGACAATGAACGGACTGTTGAAATCGACGTCATCCGGGTGATACGGATGCGAGCCAGTGGCAATGATAAAATGATCGGCGCTGTAGTTGCGTGCCGCACCGTCCTGCTCGATCACCCGTACCGTCTGCGGGTTGATAAACGCGGCCTCTCCGCGAATGATTTCGATGCCATTGCGATCATAAAACCCCTGACGCTCACGCACCTGCTGTTCAACGACATCGTTCACGACCGCCATCAGTTCGGCATAGTTCATTTTCATGTGGCGCGTCACCTTGTCGAACAAACGGCTGTGCCGCAATTCGGCATACTGCTGGATGACGTGGATGAGTGTCTTGCTCGGGATGGTGCCCCAATGCGTGCAGCCACCGCCGACCTCGAAGTACCGTTCGATGACGGCGACAGATTTGCCGGCTTTCGAAAGCTTGATTGAAGCGCCCTCGCCGCCGGGGCCGCTGCCGATCACAATGATGTCGTATTTCTTTTCCATGTATCCGCTATCGTTTTTTCGCTGGGTTGCTGTAATATACACAATGGTCGTGCCCGCCGAAAACCAGAAAGGCAGGCCAACGGCGTATCTCAACGGTCCGGAGACCGAAAATGACGGTTCGGAGACGGAAAATGGCATTGCATGTACCCGCCGAGGCCCGTATTATTCGGATATCATACATCTGAAAGGCTCCCATGCGATACCTTCTGCTTGTGACAATGCTATTCATGGCCGCTTTGCCGGCCCGGGCACAACAGGACTGCGGAACCGAACTGATGCTCCCGAAAAAGGGAGCGAAATCCACATTGAAATCCACCAAGGCAAAGGCCGGCACCATGGACAACGTCGAAAGGACGGAGGAGGAATGGAAACGCCTGCTCACCGCTGATCAGTACCGCGTCCTGCGCGAAAAGGGAACGGAACTGGCGTTCACGGGCAAATACTACAAAACCGACGCAGACGGCAACTACCACTGCGCCGGCTGCGGCAGCCTGCTCTTCACGTCAAAGGAAAAGTATCACTCGGGATCAGGGTGGCCAAGCTTCTATGCTCCGTCGGACAACGAACGCATCGTGATCCGGAGCGACCACAGTCACGGCATGGTGCGTGACGAGGTGCTGTGCGCCTCCTGCGGGGGACATCTCGGACATGTGTTCGAAGACGGACCGCG
>JAGTUZ010000308.1 GCA_018224415.1 Bacteroidota bacterium
CGACCGACGGCCTCGACGCCGTCAAGGCACGGACGAATTTCAACGAGACCGCATTCTTCTATCCCGACCTGATGACGGACGAGGAAGGCAATGTCGTGCTGCGCTTCACCGCGCCGGAAGCGCTCACGCGCTGGAAGCTGCGGCTGTACGCGCACACGCCGGATCTGAAAACCGGGTACCTCGAGAAGACGACGGTGACGCAAAAGGAATTGATGGTATTGCCCAACATGCCGCGCTTCCTGCGCAACGGCGACGATGTGGTGCTGATGACGAAGATCAGCAATCTTGCCGACACGACGCTCACGGGATCGGTCGTGCTGAAGCTCTTCGACGCCATCACGATGCAGCCGGTGGATGCGAGCTTCGGCCTGAATGACGCCGTGCGCAGCTTCACCGTCGAGAAAGGCCGCAGCACCATGGCGCGCTGGGAGATCCGCGTGCCCGACGATGCCTCGGCCGTTGTGTACCGCATCGTGGCGAAGGCCGGGGATTTCTCCGACGGCGAGGAGATGGCATTGCCCGTGCTGCCGAACCGCATGCTGGTCACCGAAACCCTTCCGCTCAACATCCGCGGAGGGGAGACGAAGACCTTCACCTTCGACAAGCTGCTGCGCTCGGGTTCGTCGTCAACCCTTCGGCAGCATCAGCTCACGCTGGAGATGACCTCGCAGCCCGCGTGGTACGCCGTGCAGGCGCTGCCCTACCTGATCGAATATCCGTATGAATGCTCCGAGCAGGTGTTCAACCGCTACTACGCCAACAGCATCGCGGGACATATCGCACAGAGCAATCCGAAAATCAAGCGCGTCTTCGACGCGTGGAAAAACACCGACGCCCTGCTTTCCAATCTGCAGAAGAATCAGGACCTGAAGATGCTGCTGCTCGAGGAGACGCCCTGGGTGCTGCAGGGCAAGGACGAAAGCGAGCGCAAGAAGCGCATCGCTCTGCTCTTCGATCTCAACACCATGGGCAACAATCTCGAGAACGCGCTGCGCAAGCTCGAGAAGGCGCAGGCGGGCAACGGTGGCTGGCCGTGGTTCCCCGGCATGCCCGAGAACCGCTACATCACGCAGTACATCGTGGCCGGTTTCGGCCATCTGGCGGCGCTGGGTGTGAACGTGAAGGACGAGCGCACCGGACGCATGCTGCGCCGTGCGCTGGCCTTCATGGACGAAAGGATGAACGAGGACTATCTCGACCTCAAGGCGCGCGAGCGCAGCTTCGATCCGAAGAAGGATTACCTGGACCATCTCGCCGTGCAGTATCTCTATGCACGCAGCTACTTCCTTGACCAGGAGATTCCCGCCCGGTACGACGAGGCGGTCACGTTCTGGCGCGGGGAGGCGCGGAAATGGTGGGCGCGGCGCGGGCACATGACGCAGGGACAGATCGCCCTCGCCCTGCATCGTATGGGCGAGAAGGGTGTGCCGCAGGCCGTCGTGCGTTCGCTCAAGGAGCGTTCGCTGCAGAATGACGAGATGGGCATGTACTGGAAATACGACCGCGGCTGGTTCTGGTACCAGGCGCCGATCGAGACGCAGGCATTGATGATCGAGGTGTTCGACGAAGTGGCGGGCGACATGGCGTCCGTCGAGGAGTTGAAGATCTGGCTGCTCAAGCAGAAGCAGGTGCAGGACTGGGGTTCGACCGTTGCCACGGCCGAAGCATGTTACGCCCTGCTGCGCCGCGGCAGCGATCTGCTGGCGTCGGACAAGCTGGTCCAAGTCTCCATGGGCGGCGAGCGCGTGGACCCGAAGGCCATGGGCGCGCAGATCGAGGCGGGCACGGGCCATTACCGCGTTGACTGGCGCGGCTCGGACATCCGTCCCGAACAAGGCACCGTCGTGGTGAAGAAGGAAGACCAGGGCATCGCCTGGGGAGCGGTGTACTGGCAGTACTTCGAGCAGCTCGACAAGATCACTCCTGCGAAGACGCCGTTATCAGTAGAGAAGACGCTGTACCTGCAGCGCAACACCGACGCGGGTCCGGTGCTCGAGCCGATCACCGAGAAGAACCGCCTGCATGTCGGCGACCTGGTGAAGGTGCGCGTCACCGTGCGCGTGGACCGCGACATGGAGTACGTGCATCTCAAGGATATGCGCGGCTCCGGCCTCGAGCTGGTCAAGCAGCTCTCCGGCTATCACTGGCGCGGTGGTCTCGGCTTCTACGAGGCGCCGAAGGACGCCTCGGTGAACTTTTTCTTCCACTGGCTGCCGAAGGGCGTGCACGTGTTCGAGTATCCCCTGCGCGTCTCCCACGCCGGCCGCTTTTCCAACGGCATCACGGCGATCCAGTGCATGTACGCACCGGAGTTCGCCGCGCACACGGCAGGGATCGTGGTGACGGTGGAGGATCGGTAGGAGCGTGCGATCCTTGCAATGCGATCAGGCCGCGGTCTGCTCGAGCAGGACGCGACGAAGTTTCTTGCGAGGACCGAGCTCGCTTTCGTACACGCGCTTGAGACCGTCGCCGAGGGATTTTTCGATGTCGCGGATGTTTGCCACGAGGCGGTAGAGACCTCCGAGTTCCACCGAGGCTGCATGGTCGGATCCCCACATGGCGCGGTCGAGCGTGATATGACGCTCGATGAAGGTTGCGCCCATGGCCACGGCGGCCCAGGTCGGTGCGAGACCGGTCTCGTGGCCGGAATAACCGACAGGGTTATCTGGATACCATGACTGCAGCGTATGGATCATGCGCAGGTTCAGTTCGGGGAGATTGCAGGGATAGGCCGAAGTGGAATGCGCGATGAGCAGGTTGTCGCTGCCGATGGCATCCACCGCGTCCTGGATTTCCTCCCCCGTCGACATGCCCGTGCTGATCATCAACGGCTTGCCGGTGGCCTTCATGTGGCGGAGCAGCGCGTGGTCGGTGAGGGAAGCCGACGGCGCCTTGTACACGGGGGGATTATAGCGTTCCACGAGGTCAACCGAGGGTTCGTCCCAGCAGGAGGCGAACCAGTGGATGCCTTTCTCGCGGCAGTAGCGATCGATCTCGGCATACTCCGCGTCGCCGAATTCGATCAGGTGGCGGTAGTCGATGTATTTCATGCGGCCCCAGAGGGTGTCACGCTCGAGGTCCCATTGATCGCGTGGCACACAGAGTTCCGGCGTGCGTTTCTGGAACTTGACGGCATCGCAGCCGGCGAGCGCGGCCCCGTCGATGAGTTTCTTTGCCAGTTCCAGCGAACCGTTGTGATTGATGCCGATCTCGGCAATGACGTATACCGGCCGGCCGTCACCGACCAACTTGTCTCCGATGCGACGTGTCGCGTTGCCCATGAAGTATCCTTTACCTGATTTTCGGATGAACTCAGGTGCAAGCTACATGTGGCGCGTTACGGCACGTTGAGCGGGCCGTTAAGAGTTGTTGAGGAAAACGTTGACGGAAGGTGAACGGCTTGTTACGGATTGGTTCGGAAGGTGATCAGCGCCTCGGCAAAGTCACGGAAGGCGCCGTTGCCACCGCGCCAGGCGCAGACGTACTGCGCGACGGCGCGCACCTGCGGCATGGCGTCGGCCGGTGCGGCGGTGATGCCGTGCTCGCCGATGACGTCCATGATGCCGAGATCATTGGTGTCGTCTCCGATATACGCGATTTCATCCGCCGAAAATCCTGTTTCCCGCCGGATGCTCTCCAGCGCGGCGGTTTTGTCCCTGACCCCCAGGTACAGATGCTTGAGTTTGAGTTTCTCCGTGCGGCGCTTGAGGTTGGGGGACTTCTCGCCAGTGATGATGCCTGATTCGATGCCGAGCACACGCAGGCGTTCCATGCCCATGCCGTCGCGAATGCTATAACGCTTGAACGCTTCGCCGTCGGGTCCGTAGTACACGCCGGTGTCGGTCAGCACACCGTCGTTGTCGGTGAGAACGAGGCGGATGCGACACGCGCGGCGTGCAAACTTCTCGGGTGTCAGGTGCTGGATGCTCCCGAGCACCTCGGGCAGGATCGATTGCGGTTGCAGTGTACTCATGCGATCAATGTAAGAAAAAACCGCCAAGTCACGAAGACACGAAGAAGAACACGAAGGGTTGCTTGCCTTACAGGCACCTCCCATGCCGGCGTGCATCGACGGTCGGGCTGAATGCGCTGGAGCCCATCCGACAAAAAAATCCTTCGTGCCATTCTTTGTGTCTTCGCGTCGTCGTGGTTTCTTCTTACCAGGTGGTCCAGCCGCCGTCGACGACGAGGTTGGTCCCGGTCATGTAGCGTGAAGCGTCGCTGGCGAGAAAGATGACCGCACCGCGGTAGTCTCCCGGGGCGGACATCCGTCCGAGCGGCGTGCGGCGCGCGTAATTCCCGACGAATTCCTCGTCCTGTCCGTTGAACACTCCACCGGGAGAGAGGGCGTTGACACGCACACCTGCCCCGCCCCAGTAGGCGGCGAGGAAGCGTGTGAAGGAGATGACGGCTCCCTTGGCCGTCGGATACACCGCGGACTTGTAGAACATCTGTGTGCCGTCGTGCCGCCGGTACAGCGACTGATCGGGCGCGACGATTCCGTATGTCGAAGCGATGTTGATGATGCTTCCCGTCCGGCGCTTCGCCATGTGCGTACCGATGACCTGGCTGCAGATGAACATCCCGGTGACGTTGACGTCGAGACAGCGCCGCCAGAGTTCGATCGGATAGTTCTCGAAACGCGAGGCCTCGAGGGCGGACACGGGATCTTCGACCATGTCGTTGATGGCGGCGTTGTTGACCAGCACGTCCACCTGGCCGAAGACGTCGATTGTCCGTTGCAGCAGCGAACGGACGGCATCGGGATCGGTGATGTCGGCACCGAGGCCCAGTGCGGTGCGTCCGTGCTCCGCCTGCAGCGTCATCGCGAATTCTTCCGCGCTTTCGTGGTCGAGGTCGGTGGCGACGACGTGCGCACCCGCCGCAGCGAGCGCGTGGCAGTGCTCGCGGCCGATCAGGCCGAGCGCACCGGTGACGACGGCGACGCGGTGATCGAGGCGGAACGCCCGCGTTGCGTCGGTGAACGACGGGATATCCGGTACGTGATCAGTTGCTGCGGGTGTTGAGTTCGAGGTCTGCATAGACGGGATAATGGTCTGAAAGGGTGAAATCGTGCAGCACGCCGTAGTCACGGACATGCCAGTGGCGGCTGAACATGATGTAGTCGAGTGTGCGGTTTGGCGCGCCAGTCGGGTACGTCCAGAATTTCAGCGCATCGTCGTGATCCACCGTGCGCAGTCCGGCCTCCTGGAGGATGGCCAGCGTGCTGTCGTGACGGTAATTGTAACGGTCAATGTCTCCTTCGCCGAAATCCCCTGTCCGGTGGCCGTCGGGAACGGTGTTGAGGTCGCCCATGAACACGATGGGTACGTCGCCGAGCGTACGCAGCACCGCGGCGATGCTTCGTGCCTGGCGCATGCGCGCTGCGGGACTGTAGGCGTGAAGGTGGGTGTTGCCAATCCAGACGATGCTGTCCTTGAGCAGGAAGGGCGCGAGTGTGAAACCGCAGGAGGCCAGGAAAAAAACCTTGCCGGGCATCAACTGGTTGTATACCTGATCCGAGAGCTTCTGCAGCTGGCTCAGCATCAGGTTCTGGTAGCGGAAGCCGGCGAAGCCCACCCCATGTTCGATCAGCGCGTCGAAACCGCTCAGCACACGATAATGATCACGCTGGCGATATTTTGCGATCACTTTTTCGCTGACTCCGAGGATGCCGTTGAACACTTCCTGCAGGGCGACGATGTCATACCGGCGGCTGTGATGGTTCAACCATTCGGAAATGAAATAGGCGTATGCCCGGGTTTCATGCAGCAACTCGATGCGCTGGGCTTCCTCGCCATTCGCCTTGTCGAGCAGAAGACCGAGCTTTGGCCCCTGGCCGCGATGCGTGTTGATGGTCAGACAGCGGAGACGGTAGACGTCCAGCAGTGGCCGCACGGGACGGGAACCGATGATGGTACTGCGTTTGTGTTGCGCCTCGGTTGCGATGTCGGTGATCATGGGAAGCTCTCCATCGTCATGCGATCGTGAGGAAGGGAAATGAACGCGAGATGCTCATGCG
>JAGTUZ010000309.1 GCA_018224415.1 Bacteroidota bacterium
GATCCTGCGTGGGGCGACTGCGCTGCTTTTCCCTTCCATAGCGCTCGATGCCGCCGGGTATATCGTGCTGGAAGCCATGGCGCTGGGCGTTCCCGTGATCGCCAGCGACCTTCCCGTGCTGAAGGACCTCATCCTGCCAGAGAGCACAGGCATGCTTGTTTCCGCGGGTGATGCCGCGGCCCTCGCTGCGGCCCTCGGTGGCGCAATGGAACGTCCATCCTCGATGCACGCGCTCGGAACGAACGCCCGGGATCTCGTGCGCGTTCGACACAGCCGGGACGACATGTGCGCCGAGACGGCAAGGATTTATCGTGGGCTGGTGAATCCGCCGCAACGGCAATAAAAAAAGCGGCGCCAACGGCGCCGCTTCGAACAGGGTGATCGAGGGTCATTCCTCTCCGGGAATCGGACGGCCCATGCTGCGATAGATATCTTCGATCTGTGCGATTTCCGCAAGGACCTTGTTGTTATCGGGATCGAGATCGAGCGCGTGCCGATATTCGATAAGTGCCCGGTGATACTTGCCCTGCCGCGGTGACACGCCGCTTTCGTATTGCATATAGTCACCGAAGGCGACGTAGGCCTGGAAGAGCTTGTCCCGGTTCGCGTCGTTATTATCGGATTCGTAGCTCTTTTTTGAGGCGTCCACTGCATCGGCGTAGGGCTGGATGTCCTCATCGATCGCGACCAGGGTCGGAGTGGAGACGTCCCGCTTCGGCGCGTCGCTGACGGCGTCGGCGGGCGGTGCTGTCTGGTTGTTGCCGTCTTCGGCGGGTTTCGTCTGGCATGCTGTCAGCACGGTCGCCAGCACGAGGAGAAGGATCATTTTATTCATGGGACGTTCTTTCCATTGATGAAACAAATATGTATCGGGTCCTGTCTGATTCAACATTATCCCGCCGAAATCCGTTCATCGGCCGCCGAAATCCGTTCATCGGCCTTCGGAGGTCAGGAAGCAGGCTGGTGCAGGATGCGGAGCAGTTGCTCGAGGGAGGCACACTGTTGTTCGTGGCTGAAGCGGGCGAAGGCATGCAAACGTCCGCATGCTCCGAGTTCCCGTGCCAGCCCGGCATCGTCCATGACACGGGCGATGGCCTGGGCAAGCGCCGGCGCGTTTGCTGCGGGGACGAGTAATGCCGTCCCCGGCTCTCCCAGCAGTTCAGGGGTGCCGCCGGTTTCCGTCGCGATGACGGGCAGGCCGGAAGCCAGGGCTTCGATGGTCACCATGCCGTAGGTTTCCGCGAGAGAGGTGAGAGTGAACACGTCCATCGCAGCGTACGCGGACGGAATATCCTCGACGAATCCGCGGAAATGCACGCGGTCCGCAATGTGCATGGAATCGGCAAGACGATGCAGATGTCCGGCATAATCCTGCGTTTCGCCCCGTGTTTCCTCGCCGACGAGAAGGACGTGGAGATCCCGGCCATCCGAACGGAGATGTGCGGTCGCGCGCAACAGGAATTCCTGTCCCTTGCCGCGGTCGAGGCGTCCGACGACGCCGGCCACGAACGCACGCTCCGGCAGGCCGAGCATCCGGCGTGTTGCGATGCGTTCGGGCATATTTCCGAAGGGGCCGAGATCGATGCCGAGAGGAATAACGTGGATGCGTTCCCGGGGGACCGTGGTCATACGGGCGGTCTGTTCCGCGAGGGAGGGAAGTGGCGCGATCCATGCATCCAGCTGCGCATGCTGCCAGCGGTGCACCAGGTCACGTTTCGGCGCGCCAAACTGCATGTGCTGCATATGCACGAGTCGCAGCCCATTGGATCTGCGCCGGGTGAGCACGCCCAGCAGAAGATCACGATTGATGTTGAGTACAAGTGTGCCGATGCGCTCGTCGGCGAGGCGACGTGCCAGTGCGCGTGCTTCCCCGAAGACCTTGTACCGGCTCTTGACCGCAAGGGTCACGTGAGGGATGCCGGCATTGGCGGCGTGCCTGTGCAGCGGCGCATCCCGCGCCACAATCAGGATGCAATGATGGCCTCGTTGACGCATCCAGCCTGCCAGACGGAGGACATTCAGTTCAATGCCACCGAGGGAATGCGTGGTGCAACAGAGGGCGATACCGTGCGATGCTTGCATTTTCAAATATCGTCATTCCCGGACAAGGGGAAAAGTATCGCGCAAGCGGGCGGTGCCGGTGTTTCAGATATTCCAGGAGATGGTGTGGTAGATGCGGCGTTCCTCCTCGATGCGGAGGATACACAATCCGGGCACGACGTAGAGGACGGAGGTGAGGCGTTGCCCTTTCCATACCTCATACCGGTGGCAGAGGAGGGACACCGGGTAATTGAACATGGTGACCAGCGTATCGCGGTGTGTCAGGCGGACGCGGTACTCCGGATTCTGGCCTTCATGGAAGCGGCCGATCCGTCCGGGATACGGAAGCGTGAAGATGTACTTCGGACGGATGGAGATACCGGAGGTGTCTTCCATGCGCAAGGGCTGGTGGAATGCGAGTCCGATGCTGTCGTTGCGCAGCAGCACAGGGAAGGCGACTTCGACGCCGCCGGGTCCACCCATGTATGCGGCATACAGGACGTAGTGAAAGTCTATCCCGTCATATTCCAGCGGGCGAGGGACAATCATGCGGGGCATCGATGGCGGTCGTCCTTGCTGTTCGTGCTGGTACACCCATTGCACACCACGATGCAGGGGAAGCAGCGGCGAGAGTGTGTCGGCGGGTTCGTCAATTGGCGGAACAATTGTTGTGTCCTTCAGTGGAGGATCCGAAGGAAAATCGCAGCCGACGGCGAACAGCACGGCGAAGGCGAACAGGAGCGCAGCAGCGATGCCGGGAAATGGGTGTCGGAGTCTCATCAGAATCGCACGCTCATGCCGTAATGAATACCAATTTTCGTGCTCGTCTCGTTGTGCATATGGATCAGCACCGCGGGCGCGAGATAGGCGTCGACGCCCCGCAGCAATTCCGTCTTCACACCTCCGGAGAACTGGGTGATCGGAGCCTCGCTACTCAACCCGGCGCCCGCCTCGAGATACGGCTGCACGGTGGCGTTGGACAGGGTCCATCGCACGTACGCGGCACCGTACCCATAGGTGTATCCAACCACGCCGCCATAGTCCGTGATGCGATCGACATCGACATCCGGACCGGGAGTTTCATGAAATGCTTCCTGTCCCACAATCAGCCCGGCTTCCCAGCGGGAGGAAAAACGATAGCCGAGGCGGAAGACGACGTGGGTGAACATGTTGCGGAGGGCACGAGCCTCATCGGCGGGCAGGAGCAATGCGACGCCGCTCTCGACACCCGCGACAAGCGAGGTGTTTTCCCGACGCAGCACGGTTCCGGACGGACCGGTCCAGTTCCCCGCCTCCCGGGTCTTGCGGACGCTGCGTTCGTTCCGGAACAGTTCATTCCCGTCAGAATCCGTTGCGGTGAAGGAAGCGGCATATTCGTCATCCGGAAGGTCGGAAGCGTTCCATACCACCTCGTAGGTACCCGCCTCGCGCCTCCCCTCTGCGAGCACGAGTTCCTTCCCCTCCACACGGATGGAGAGGCGGACGACACTCGTGCGAGGGACGGCGTAGGTCAGAAGGGTCTTTTCGGCAAAGGGGTCGGGGTGGTTTTCGGGAAGCCCGAAGTACCGGGGAGTCTCGAGTGTGAGCAGCACCGCTTCCTGCAGGGAGGCCGGCACCGCGCGTCCCCCATCGGGGAGCGAGGCGTCCCATGCCGGCAGGTCGAACTTGAGCGGAAGGTTGCCCTGCAGCGTCACTTCCCGCGAAAACACCTCGCTGCCGTGCACCGTGAGCGTGCCGTCGTCCTCCGAGACCACTGCCCGTTCGAGAAACACGCGCGCATGGAGGGTGGCGTCTTCATACCGTTGCGGGACCAGCGCGACCCGAAGCATGTAGC
>JAGTUZ010000310.1 GCA_018224415.1 Bacteroidota bacterium
GCCCTCCGTGACCACGACCGTCGCACCGCTCGCGTACAGCAACTGCTGCAGGGCACGCAGCGCGAGCATGTCGACGCCGTCCGCTTTGACGGCGTCTTCTCCCGGAATGTCGAGAATGTATGTCTTGCCCATGAGCACACCGCGCGCGACCGGTGAAAGCAGGACGGGATCCTGCACCGCGCGACCGGTCAGGATTTCACTGCGCCCGAAATACCCCGGGCCGGAGATGACGACGCTCATTCCGTCGGTGTCCCTGCCCGCGATGATGAATTCCCCGCGGGCACTCGTGCTTGTCACCGCGCCGCCGGGCAGCAGCAACCCGGCGCCGGCAATGGCCTTGCCCTCGGTGCTCATCACGATGCCGCGCGTATATTTCGCGTCAGGGGAGGTCGTGATGACGCCTTCGGTTTTCACCGGCCCGTTGCTCGCCTCGAAGGTGATGCGTTCGTCTCTCCCGGCATACACGTTGACCCGCGCGATGCCGCCTTCGAGAACGAGCATCGTGTCGATTCCACCGCTCGTGCGGAAACGAACGGGCAGTCCGTCGGGAACGGCGCTGCCGGTGCTGTCCAATGCAAGCACGCTCACGATGCTGAATGCACTGCGATCCGGTGGCAGCACGGGGGGATCGATGGTCGACCGCAGCAGCACGGGAGGATTGCCCACGGCGAAGTACAGTTCGAACGGCGCGGAAGAATTGCCGTTGCGGTTTCGCACCAGTGCGGAAAGATGGTGATACCCCTGGGAGAGCGCGCCGGAGACGTTCACCGAGATTTTCCCGGTCTTCCGGTTGTAGGTGAATCCCTGTTCTTCTCCGTCGATATACACACGCACGCTTTCGTCGAGAATGTCTCCGCGTTCACTGACACGGATCTCGATTTTCGGCGTTTGTTCGGCAAACACCAGCGGGGAATCATATTCGAGACGCGGAATGCCCGCCTGGAAGTATTTGCCTATGCCGAGAAACATTCCCCAGGCCTGGATGTCGTTGAATTCGGGCAGTCGCAGCCGCTGCTCTTCGTAGGCGCTGGTGAAGAAAGCGCATTCGACGAGGACGGACGTCATGGCAGTATTGCGAAGCACCGAAAAACCCTTGCCCGGATAAATCAGTTCGTCCGACATCGTGCCGTCGAAAGAAGCCAACGGACCCGGGTTTCCCATCGCGTAGGCGAGATCCCGCTGGATGTAGCGCGCGAGATCCTGACTCGACGGCGCATACCCCGGCATGCCCGGACGGGCATGGTAAAAGGTGCTCGTGTAATTCGTGTACGGATTGCCGGCCGCATTATGGTGCACGGAGACAAACACGTCGGCGTTGAAGGCGTTCGCCTGCTGTGCGCGCGCGTCCAGAGGGACGGTCTTGTCTTCCTCGCGGGAGAGAAGGACGTTCGCCCCCGCCTTTTTCAGATAGTCCCGAAGCATGAGCGCCACGCGCAGGTTCACGTCGGCCTCGACCACGTCTCCTGCCGGACCGATGCCGTCACGGTCCTCGCCGCCGTGCCCGGGATCAATGAAAATCGTTACATCCTTGAATGCCTCGCGATAACTCGCGATCACCGAATCCCGCTTGAACGCATCCTTCCACTGCGGCGGACGCACGTAATACACCGTCGGTCCGCAGGCCTGCAGCAGCAGCGCAAGCAATACCGCGAGCATTATGGATGGGAAAAACCGGCCTGGAAACGTGATTTTCTGCATAACTGTGAAATATACCCCTCTTTCACCTGCGGGACAAGGTTTGTGATCACCGCCTCCCGCACCGAAACACAGCGCACCGACAATCCGGCAAGTGTCCGTCGGGATGCGGTATAAAAGAACATCCGGGGCCTGTACGTAGACCCCGGATGTTCGGGAGGTTATGAGAACAACCGTTTGTTACTTCATCAACATCATTTTCCTGGTGATGACCGTCTCGCCGACCGTGATCCGATAGAAATACACACCGCTCACAAGGTCTCGCGCGGTGAATTCGACCGTGTGCGGTCCGGCTTCGCGCTCGCCCTCGACCAGGGTGACAACCGGCTTGCCAAGCGCATCATACACGTCGAGTCGGACCGCGCTGGTTTTCGGAACATAGTAACTGATCAATGTACCTGGATTGAACGGGTTGGGGTAGTTCTGTTCCAGTGTGACCGTGGTCGGCCTGCTTGCGATGGACTTCAGATCGGTGGTGATGCCGTCATGGATATTCTCCGCATAGCCAGCCGCCCATTCGACGGTCTGCTGCTGGTGACAGCCAAGACAGGCAAAATCGAGCGTCGTCGATGCGAGACCGTTGACATCGAGCGCGAGCAACGCGCCATCCGACGTGAACATCTCGGTCCGTGTGACTGCGTCGGTCCGGATCTTCCAGACGTGGCTCGAGATATCTCCCATCCAGCCGTTGCCGACCGCCTTGCCAACGGCAGACTTTCCGGTCTTCGCCATGTGGCAGCTCTGGCAGCTGATTTCCTTGACCTTTCCGTCGATGGTGATCTGCTTGTTCGGGTGGCATGAAGAGCATTCCATGCGGATGGCCTTCAGGCCGGCACCGGCGGCTTCCGGATACAACAGCGGGATGTGGACATCATGGCAGGTGTTGCAGGTCATGTTCTTGTGCTTCGAGGCCTGCATCTCGTTGAACTGTTCGTGATGCTGGACGAAGCCTCCTCCGGCAGGAACCGCATTCGTTTTTCCACCGCGCTGATGGCAATCCCCACAGCGCTCGTAGGTGAGATCACGACCCTGGTTGGGGAGCTTGACGGAAGCCGGATTGGCCACATGCTCGCTGCCCGGTCCGTGGCAACCTTCACAGCGGATGCCTGGCTCCGAGAAATTGCCGAGGTCCGAAGTGACCGCGCTCCAGGAACCTTCCGGGGTAGCACCGGTGGTGTGGCACTTGAAGCAGCTGAAACTGTAGGGTGTGTGTTTGTCCTTGTTGTAGGGAACCCAGCCTTTTGTCGCAATATTGAACTGCGCCTGGTCCGTCTCGACATACACGTCACCGTTGGGCCTGATGAAGCGGGCCTTCCAGCCATAGCCACCAATCACGTAGACAAAATCGTTCCACGTCGTTCCTGGAGGAGGATCCGGAACGCCCGGGCTGGTGTTCGCGGGATATTCCGGCTGGGCGCCGTTGATAAGGTTCAGCTTGTAAGGATGTCCCGTCTTACTGTACTCCTCCCAGATGTTATATCCGACGGTCTGATTCATGGTGTTGTGACAGGCCTTGCAGCGCTCGGAACCCACGAACGTCTGGGCATCGAGGAGCGATGCCGGCAGGGCCGTCCAAAGCAAGATTCCTATCAGCAGTGGAAGCAATCGACTCATATGTACTCCTTCGCTTTTCGAGATGAACAGGTGCGTTGCGGGGGCGGCTCATTCGGTGAACCGCAATGCAATCAGCGCAGAAGAACATTAGAGGACAATTAGACCAGCATTAAATCGGATATGTCAGGGCGAAATATAGCGGAGAAATCCCCGGTCACTCAATCGGGATATCGACGGTGAACGTCGTCCCTTCCCCCTCCCTGCTGCGAACGTTAATGCTGCCCTTGTGCATGCGGACAATCCACTGCGCGATGGACAGGCCCAGTCCCGCCCCGCCGTGGGAGCGGGCACGTTGCTTGTCGACGCGGTAGAAGCGATCGAAGATGGAATCAAGCTCCTCATGCGGAATGCCGATCCCCGTATCCGATACCTCTACCCGTGCGATGCCGGGATACCCGGTCGCCGCGTTCGCGCCATGCGCGGTCAGCTTCAACCTGAGAGACCCTCCCGGCCGATTGTACTTGATGCCGTTCTCGACGAGGTTGATGAAGAGCTGCACCAGCATGATCGTGTCTCCCTGTGCTTCGGGAATGTCATCGAGCGCACTTTCGATTCGAACCTCGTGTTCGCCTGCGAGGATGGCCGCGTCCTTCGCGATTTCCTCGAGCAACGGCTTGAGAAACACCGGTTCCCGCACCGGGGTGATCGCGTTGGCATCGATGCGCGCAAGCAGAAAGAGATGTTCGACGGTCCTCGATATACGGCGCACTTCCTCGAGATTGCTCTCGAGCACGGAACGATACTCGCCGTCATTGCGCGACTGCTGTAGCGCTACTTCGATTTCCCCTTTGAGAATGGTCAGCGGGGTGCGTAATTCATGGGAAGCATTCGCCGTGAATTGTTCGAGCTGTGCAAAGGACTGTTCCAGTCGTTGAATCATCTCGTTCAGTGTCGCGACCATTCGATCGATTTCATCATGCGTCCCTGGCTGGGGAATGCGCTCGCCGAGATTCTCCGAACTGATGCTCTGCGCCCGC
>JAGTUZ010000311.1 GCA_018224415.1 Bacteroidota bacterium
CCGCCATGAATTCGTTGTAGCGTTCGGGCATCACGGTCACCACCGCGATCGCGCCCTCGCAGACGCGACGGATGTCGGCCGCCGCGCGCGCGATTCGGTCCGCGCCGAGTTCCTTGCTGTCACGCAGCAACGCGGGGCGCAGACGCTCAAGGCGCTCGTCGTTGACCAGCACGCCCGCGGCGACCATCGGACCGAAATAGTCGCCCTTGCCGGATTCGTCCACTCCGATCCATTCCCGCACGTCGGCCGGAAGAAAGGCGCTCGCGACGGGGGCCTCGCCGTGGAGCTGCAGTTCCACCAGCTCACGCAGCGGCCCGGCCTTGCCCTGCACTTTCGGCGTCAGCGATCCCTTCGCGTTGAAATACACGAGCACCTTCACCGCCTGCGGACCCTCGCCCACCGCGGCTTCGACATTCCATTGCTTCCGCGCGGTGGGTCCCACCGGCAGTCCCGCCGCCGTGCAGCGAAGCGTGATTTCCTCGAGCAGTAGCTCGGCTTTCTCTATTGCCGTCACGTCGTTCTCCTTGTCTTTCCTTCGAACGGCAGACAAGATACATCCCGCGCGACGGAGATGCACGCACGCACGCACGATGCACGCCGGCCTCCCCCCCGATGCACACCGCCATCGCCTGATGCACAACAGTGTCTCCGGTTGACATGCATTTCGCCGGGGCTGTATCTTTTGGGATGCAGATTTCACTGGCGAACCTCCCGACCCGACATAAAATCCTTGCCGCCGCACTCGTCGGTGTGCTGACCCTGGCCATCGTGCTTGCGATGGCGCTTGCGCCCCGCGGCGAGGCGCCCCGTCCCCGCGCGGTGAAGGAAGAAGGTCCGCCCGTGCCGCGGCTGGTTAGCGGTGACGCGGCGGCGGGACTGATCGAACTGCGCGGGGAGGTGCGTCCGAAAATGCCCTTCATCACGGCCATGCTCAGCGCCGGCATCGACCGCGCCGTGGCCGACACCATCCAGAAGCATCTCGAAGGCGTTGCCTTCGATTTCCGGGCCTGCCGTCCGGGACAGTCCTTCACCGCGCAGATCGATTCGGCCGGCGCGCTGCAGGCCTTCCGCTACGACACCGACCGCCTGCACAGCGTGTGGATTCTTCCCAATGACGAAGGCACGCTCGAGGCGCGGACCTGGAAGACGCCCGTCGAGAGCGAGCTGCTTTCTATCGAGGGCACGGTGCGCTCGTCAGTGTATCACACCATCATGCGGATGGGCGAAACGCCCGAGCTGGTCGCGAGCTACGCCGACGTGCTGGGGTACGACATCGACTTCATCTTCGACCCGCGCGTGGGCGACTGTTTCCGCATTCTCGTCGAACGGCGGATGCTCGACGGCGAGATCGTTGGCTACGGACCCATTCTCGCAGCGGAATACGAAGGCGAGATCACCGGACGCGTGATCGGCTACCGCTTCGATCTCTCGGGCAGGAGCCTCAAAGCGGGCGAGGACAGCACAGGTTACTTCGCACCCGACGGGGAGAATCTGCAGAAGGCGTTCATGCGCTCGCCGCTGAGCATTCTCCGCGTCACCAGCGGCTTCGGCATGCGCACACATCCGATTTCCGGCAGACGAAAGATGCACACCGGCATCGACTACGCCGCCCCGACCGGCACGCCGGTGTGGTCCATCGGCGCGGGCACGGTGATCTTCGCCGGCCGGAAGGGAGGCTACGGCAATACCATCGAGGTCCGCCATACCGGCAGCGTGGTCACGCGCTATGGACATCTGTCGAAAATCTTCGTGCGCCGCGGACAGTCCGTGCGCCAGCATCAGACCATCGGCGCCGTGGGTTCGACCGGTTACTCGACCGGACCCCATCTGCATTTCGAGTATCTCGTCAACGGCGTCTTCACACCGCCACGGAAGGTGAAAAACCCCTCGCTCAAGCGCCTCCCAAAAGAAGACATGCCCACATTCGAGGCGCACATGGCGCGGGTCGACAGCCTGTGGGCCGCCACGCCGAGCTACGGCGGACGACCGCAGCGCAACGCCATCGCGGGCGCGAGCAGTCCCGCGAGAAAAGAGGACAACAGGGAGACGCGGAAGTCCTCCTGATTCCTCGCTCTGGGGAGACCGACACAAGAGAAGGGATTTCCGTCCGCGCATTGATCGATATCGATGTATTTCCTATTTTTCGTGCATTCTTTCACTATTCGACGTGCACTCTTGTCAGGCCGCAACGGGATTCGTTCATCCCTCACCCATCGGAGCGCATGCGCTTCGACCCGTCCGCATACCCGTGTTTCGTCGACCCGATTATTCCGGTTCGTCTTTCACCATATCGGGAACATTATGCAACACACAACACCGTTCATCCGCATTGCATCGGTTCTGCTCGTGCTCGGTCTCCTGCTCCCCTGGCAGGCCGAAGGACAGATCCCCACAATGCGCGACGTGAAAAATGCCGCGAAGAAAACCGTCCGCGATGCGCAGAGTGGCGTGAGTACACAGCAGTCCACTGCCACCAAACAGGAATCATCGACACCGAAGGAACAGCCCCGCGTCGCGGCCGGGGGCAGCGTCATCCACGTCTCGATCGCCTCGGGCAACAACAAGAATGACGGGAGCAAGGGCAGTCCACTCAAGAACATCGACAAGGCCATCAAAAATGCCGCGCCGGGCGATGTGATTCTCGTCGCCGGAGGACGGTATAGCGGAACGCTCAATGCCGGGTATCTCGAAAGTGACAAACCCATACAGCTGCGCGGCAGCTATGACGAAGGATTCACCCGGCAGGACATCATCGCGCACCCCACCGTGTTCCAGCCGGACAATGAGACGGCACGCTCCAACCGAAAGGCGCTCATGAAATTCACGAAGAATGTCGCGGGCACGGTCATCGACCATATCGTTTTCGACATGGGCGAACGCAATGCCTACAGTCCCAAGGAAGGCTTCGTCGACGGCGTCGAGGGCGGACGGCTGCTGCAGCCGACCGAGGGGTCACCGGTCGGGAACTCCACGGTCGGAGAGCCCTGTCTGCAGTTCGTCAGCGCGACGACCGGCGGGGATGTGACCGTGCAGAACTGCGTCTTCCTCAACGGGGCCAGCTTCGCCCTGCAGGCCGGCCACCGCAGCGGCACGTTCACCGTCCGCAACAATGTGTTCGTCGGCAACAAGATGGCCGCCATCGAGATCTACGGCACCTGCGCGAGCACGGGAGGTCCGAAGACCATGGCGCTCTGCGGCGAAGTCGAGATTGCGGACAACACCATCCTGTTTTCCTGGAGTCGGCTCAAGGACTTTCTCGACATGGGGTACGGCGTGCGCGTAATGACGAAGTGCCGGTACAACATCCATCACAATGTCATCGGCGCGAGCATTCTTTCCGCCATCGATCACACCCGTTTCAACAGCAACGAATGGGTGCGCATCGACCACAACATCTTTTTCGTGAACAAGGACAGGGACCTGCACTACAGCCCGGCGAGCAATACACGCCTGCGTGTCGACGCAGGGGATTTCGGCGATCTCGACATCGCAAGCGCCGATGGAAACCGGAACGAGATTCCGTCCGCTCTCAAGGTCAACAAGGCCTATCTCGAGGGGTATCTCAGCGCGCGCTACAGCGAACAACTGGATTATAATCCCGATTCCCCGGCCAACCAGTGGCGCGAGGCGATGGGCATGAACAAGCAAGGGAAGATGAACTCCAGCGTCACGATGTTCGCCAATAAATATCCGTGGAAGGACGCGCTGCAGCTGTTCGGCAATGTTTCCGGCGCCGGCGCGCAGATTCCTCGCTGATTTTTCCTACTTTTTTCCTGACTGTTTGGCTACGGCCGCTGCGACACGGGCGGCCGTCTTCTTTCCACCAACGCGGACGTCTCCATGAAACTGTTACGACTCGTATCCGTTTTCCTCCTCCTCGCAACCTGCGTCGTGCCTGTGACGGCGCAGGTGCTTCCCGGCGACAATCTCGAGATTACCGGCGTGCCGCCCATCCCGAATCAGCTGGTCGAGCGCACCAACCAGTACCAGAACGTGCGCGCTGCGGGCGTGCTGGACTGGGACCCCGCCGGCGGCATCTACATCTCCACGCGTTTCGGCAACACCGCGCAGGTGCATCACGTTGCCATGCCCGGCGGCGCGCGGCGGCAACTCACCTTCTTCGACGAGCCCGTGTCCGGCGCCTCGCCCGATCCGCGTCCCGGCAAGGCCGGCTTCGTTTTCTCACGCGACGCAGGCGGCGGCGAATTCTACCAGCTCTACTACTTCGAACGGAACAGCGGACAAAGCACTCTTCTGACCGACGGCAAGAGCCGCAACTCCGGGGCGAGCTGGTCGCATGACGACGGCGTGTTCGCCTTCTCCTCCAACCGGCGCAACGGCACCGACACCGACGTGTGGCTCATGGATCCGGATCGTCCGGCCGAGGCGCGCAACGTGACGCAGGAAGAAGGTTCGTGGTATCCGATCGAATGGTCGCCCGACGACACGCGCCTGGTGGTCACGCGCTACGTGTCGGCCAACGACTCGCGTCCGTACATCCTCACGCTCGCGAGCGGAGAGATGAGACCATTGTTCGAGGAAGGAAAGACGGTGTCCTATGGCGGCTTCGAATGGACGCCCGACGGACGCACGCTGTTCTACACTTCCGACGAATCGGGGGAATTCGACCAACTGCACGCCTACGAGGTCACGACCGGCAAGCGGATGAACCTCACGCCCGAGCTGCGCTGGAGCGTCGAGGGACTATCGCTGTCCGACGACGGCCGTTTTCTCGCCTACACCACCAATGAAGACGGCATCAGCGTGCTGCATCTGCGCCGCCTGCCGGACTTCACGCAGGTCAGGCACGATCCCATTCCGGTGGGACTCATCGGCGGACTCGATTTCAGTCCCGACAGCCGGCAACTGGCGCTGAACATCAACGCGGCGAACAGTCCGACCGATGCCTGGGTGCTGGACCTCACCTCGGGCAAGCTCGTGCGCTGGACCTTCAGCGAAGTGGGCGGACTCGACACCGAGGCCTTCGTCACCCCCGCGCTCGTGCATTACCCGACCTTCGACACGGACGAATCGGGCGCGCAGCGCATGATCCCGGCCTTCGTGTACAGGCCGAAAAACCGCACGGGCAGAATGCCCGTGATCATCGACATTCACGGCGGTCCCGAAGGACAGTCGCGCCCGTATTTCTCCTCCACCACGCAGTACTGGGTCAATGAACTCGGCTGCGTCGTGGTGTTCCCGAACGTGCGCGGTTCGACGGGCTACGGCAAGACCTACCTCGCGCTGGACAACGGCTTCAACCGCGAGCATTCGGTCAAGGACATCGGCGCGCTGCTCGACTGGATCGCCGCGCAGCCCGACCTCGACAAGGACCGTGTTGCGGTGTTCGGCGGTTCCTACGGAGGCTACATGGTGCTGGCCTCGCTGGTGCACTATCCCGAGCGCATCACATGCGGCGTCGACGTCGTGGGCATTTCCAATTTCGTGACCTTCCTCGAGAACACGCAGAGCTACCGCCGCGATCTGCGCCGCGTCGAGTACGGCGACGAGCGCGATCCGGCCATGCGGGAGTTCCAGATGAAGATCTCCCCGACCACGAACGCGCACAAGATCCGCAGTCCGCTGTTCGTTGCACAGGGCGAGAACGACCCCCGCGTGCCCGCCAGCGAGGCGCGGCAGATCGTCAAGGCCGTGCAGGACAGCGGCATCCCCGTCTGGACCATGTTCGCCAAGGACGAAGGCCACGGCTTCGCGAAGAAGAACAACCGCGACTACTTCAGCTGGGCCACCATTCTCTTTTTCCAGGAACATCTGCTGAAATAAGATGACATCCTCCGATACACCGCACGGGCCCGCTCCCGCGATCCTCGCCTCCGCCGCACGCGTGATCGCCACGCAGTTCGACCTCGACCTCGACACCGGGGGAGCGGAGCCGCCCCTGCGCGCGGAGGACCTCCGCGCCGCACTCATCGCGCGCATCGCCGCGCTGCTCAGCCGCGACCCCGAGCGGCTCATGCGCATCCTGTACCGCGTGGACGTGGAGGAGCGGAAGGTCCAGACGATCTTCCGCGACCTCCCGCCCGCCGACATGGCGACCGCCCTCGCCGACCTCATCATCGAGCGCCAGCTCGCCAAGGCCGAGACGCGCGCACGGTATCAGAGCGATTCGGATCAATAGTGTTTTCATGCCGTTCAAACCGACGGGCCCCCGCATTGCTGCGAGGGCCCGTCGGTACACGTTATACCATCGCTAGAGTTACCGCATCAGCAGCATCTTCCTCTGTATCACACCAGCGTCCGTCGTCAGCCGGTAGAAATACAACCCGCTCGGAAGACCCGAACTTCGCAGCACGGCGGAGTGTACGCCGCGCGAGTAGTCCGCGTCGGTGACCACCGCCACTTCCCGTCCCATCGCGTCATACACGGCGAGACGCACGTGCCTGTCCTCAACGAGCTTGAAGGTGAAGGAGGTGAGATCGGAGAAGGGATTCGGGTAGTTCTGTCCCAGATCGATATCCTCGGGCAGGAAGTGTTCCCAGAACGTCGAGGTCGCGTTCCGTTTCGGGGTACGATTTGTCAGGCTGTCGAGACGAAGCCCACTGTACAGCAGCGGATACAATCGGAACAATGGCTGCAATGCTGTGTCTCCAACCGAACGCTGTTCGAGAGAATCGAGGGCAAGAAGACCATCCCGATACCCGCCCTGCCAGGCGAACGGGAGATACAGCGCGCGGCGTTTGAGATATTGCCGCTTCAGCGATGCCGACCCTTCAAAGCTGTACGCGCCGAGCACGTCCAGGGCGTCGCTGAATTGCCGGTTTTCCGCGAGCACATCCGCCGCCTGAAGCTTCGCCTCGATGCTTTGATGCGCGATCAGTTCGCTCACGAGTGTGTCGCGCAAATCCGAGAGATCCTCGCGTCGAACTGCGGTATACCGGATGAAATCAACCGTTTCCCGGTCGAGCGGTGTGAGCCGCATTGCATGCAGAGCAATGAGCGAAGCAACACGTGGTTGCTGTCCCGGTACGCCTGCATGAGCGCACGTTTCGTGTTGTTCGCTGGCGGCGGTGTCATGGATTTCGACAGTTGCCTTGCGCCCGTCTCTCCCGTGAACGGGATGCCGCACACCAGGCGCGTCGCACCGATGTTGTAGGTACCAAAGAGGTTGAGCTGTTGCGATCCCCAGTAGCTATCGACGGCATTGACACCGTTGCCACCTCCCCACACGTGGTATCCGTTGACGAGATCCTGGAGCGAGAAGCAATTGTTCGTTCCATATCCGCCGAGCGTATCTCCGAAGTCGATCCAACCCTCTTTGTCGGTGATCAGTACGTTGGAAACGGCGTTGATGTGATTGCGGCCGTCGAGTAATCGATTGACGATATCGGTCGTGAGCATGCCTCCACGAGAAAACACTCCGGTCACGAAGCCGGAGAGCGTCGTGTTGCAAATGTCCACGAAGCCACCGCCATGCATGTCGATTCCGCTGCCCCATGACGCAGGCCAGGATGTCGCGGTTGCCGCATCGGTGTCGATGTAGGTGATCGGCCCGTCGATCCATGCGTAGCCATCGCTGCACTCGGACGCAAGAGTTCGTGTGGAGTAGAGTGAGCCACCGACGTTGTAGAGCGCGTAGGGGACATTGTCGATGCGCGTATCGACGACCGTCGCGCTGCCGAGCGAACCGGCGACAACGCCGCCGCCATCAAGCACGCAGTTGTCGAGGTACACCGAGCCGTCATTGCGGGCATGGATTCCCTGCCACACTTCATTCGCCGCCGTGAATTGCGCACCATAGGCGAAAAACGAACCATCGACGAAGACGCCCTTGTATGGCTGGAAGGTATGCACGTTGCTTGCGGTCATCGTCATTGCGGCATCGGGAGTGACAAAGAAGTTCGCGGGGAAATCCGCTGGAAGAAGCGTCTCGGGCCTGTCGGCGGGCACGAGCCGATAAAGGGCGGCATCGCCGGGCTTGAAGTAATCGGTGAAACCGTTGGCAGTGGTGAGTGGATCGGGTGTCGCAGTGGGCCGCACCAGCCAGATGTCGCCGGTAAGGACATTCTCGACGAGCCACTTGGTATCGGGACTCCCGGCGAGGTCAAGTTTCACGGTGATATGCCGGTGCCCCTCGATCGGATGCGTACGGCCATTGAGGACGAGCAGGTAGTTTTCATCAGTGATCCGATGCACGAACTCGCTGACAATCACGAATGTCGAATCCTGTTCGTCAATCGGATCAGCGGCGTCCTGTTTCATGCTCACGATATAGTTGACCACGGCATTTACCCCAGCATCTTGGTGGCTGCGGATGCTCCAGATTTTCGCACGCCTCCATTCGAGGCTGTTGCGGACAAGCTCGCTGACGGGACGCAGAAATTCATTGATGTACGTGGCGGCGGAATCCCATTTGCTTTCGCCGTTCCAGTCGGCGCGGCGTGGGATGGGGCGACC
>JAGTUZ010000312.1 GCA_018224415.1 Bacteroidota bacterium
CGATGGCTCCGGCAACGATGGCTCCAGCAACGATGGCTCCGGCAACGATGGCTCCGGCAACGATGGCTCCGGCAACGACGGTTCCAACCGCAACGGCTCGGGCAACGACGGTTCCAACCGCAACGGCTCGGGCAACGACGGTTCCAACCGCAACGGCTCCGGCAACGACGGTTCCAACCGCAACGGCTCGGGCAATGACGGTTCCAACCGCAACGGCTCCGGCAATGATGGTTCCGGCGATGGAGGCATCACGATGAATTTCAACCTCAAATCCGTCGAAAGCATGAGGACGCGCCGCGACCGCTGGGGAGACCTTCTGGGGCAGCGTGTGAACAACATATTCTTTGATTTCGCGAAATGGGATTTGCGTCCGGAGTCGGGCTTTGAACTGGAGCGTTTGATCCGCTTCCTGAAATCCAACAAGGATCTCCGCATCGTCATCGCGGCCCATACCGACGACATCGGTTCGGATGATTACAATGTTGACCTTTCCCGCAAACGTGCCCGTTCCGTTGTGGAATATCTTGTGTCCAATGGAATCAATGCACAGAGACTCGAGGCCATCGGGTATGGTGAATCGCGTCCGGAAGTCCCGAACGACAGCGAGGAACATCGCGCGCGCAATCGCCGCGTGGAATTCCGCATCGACGAGTAAATCTCCCGGTTTCCTGACCGATTTCCTGATGGGCGACGACCAGGCCGTCTGGCTACCTCACCGCCTCCGCCGCGAGCTTCCCTGAAAGCAGCACCAACGGCACACCGCCACCCGGATGCGCCGCTCCGCCGCAGAGATAGAGTCCCTTCGGCGATCGAAGGGCGTTGCGGGGACGGAGAAATGCGGCGTTCCTCGAGTTCGAGGAAATGCCGTAGATGCTGCCACGATTTGCGTTATATCGCTGCTCGAGATCCGCTGGCGTGACTGTCTCCTCGCACACGATGTCCCCTTCGATATCCAGTCCCGCGTGCCGCAAGCGTCGAAGGACGGCGGCGCGCACTTCCGGGATACCGGCGTCCCGGTTTTCATCGGTCACGTAAGGCATGTTCACAAGAACGAACCAGTTCTCGTGCCCTTCGGGTGCATGCGAGGGATCGGCATGGGACGTGATCGAAACATACACCGTGGGATCGCGGGGTGGGACGCGACGGGTGAAAATGTCGTCGAACTCCTCCGCGTAGTCGTCGGAGAAAAAAATATTGTGATGCGCCAACCGGGAGTTTTGTCCGCGCACGCCCCAGAGAAAGACAAGCCCGCTGCACGACGGCTCGAGCCGTTCGTATCGGCGTGTGCGGCGCAACGCCCGCGGGCTGCCGTCATCCAACAGCCGTGTCATCGTGAAGACAGCGTCGGCGTTGCTCACCACCGTGTCGAATGGCTCATGGCCACCGTCGATCCGGAGCCCCGTAACCTTCCCGCCCGCGACTGCGATTCCTTCCACCCGTGCATCGAAGCGGAAACGCACACCGAGCCGCCGGGCGATCGATTCGAGACTACGCACAAGTGCGTACATGCCGCCACGGACATAGTAACCGCCCAATCGGTATTCGACGTAGGGAATGATATTGAGCGTGGCGGGGGCGGCATACGGGTTCGAGCCGTTGTACGTAGCGTAGCGGTCGAACAGCTGCACGATGCGCGGGTCTCGGAAAAAGGATGTCGTCCGCGCATGGACGGTACGGAAGGGGTCGATCTGCGGCAGACGCAGAAGGATCCCCACATTCTTCCAGCTCAGCAGCGCCTTGAGATCGGTCAGCGAATGGAAGAGAAAAATATCACTGGTCAGCTCATAGATGCGCTGGCTGTAGTCGAGGAAACGCGTCACCGCGTCGGCGTCATCCGGAGCCATCGCGCGCACCTGTGCGCGGAATGTTTCCTCGTGAGCGCTCGCGTCGAGAACGGTGCCATCGGGATAGAAGTACCGGCAGATTGGATCGACCGGGACGAGTTCGACCCGCTCTTCCGCACTCGCGTCGGCGGCGTCGTACAGCTGTTCGAGCACGAAGGGCATGGTCAGCAGTGAGGGCCCGGTGTCGAAGCGGAAACCGTCCATTTGCAGCTCTGAGGCCTTCCCTCCCACAGAGCTGTTTTTCTCGAACACCGTCACATCTTTTCCGCGAACAGCGAGATGGATCGCGGCGGAGAGACCACCGAGTCCTGCCCCGATCACACCGATGTCTTCAGCCATGTTCGGGAATCCGGCATGTGTATGGATTGATGTGACGCATGGTGTCGTGCTCACCCGATGCGGAGCAGTCCGCTCTTGATCCCAAAAAACGTGATGGCGAAGTACAGCATCATGGCAATGTAAAGATGCGCCGGAACGCGCAGACGAATGCGTCGCTCCGCATGGTCACGGAGAAACAGCAGGGACGCGAGACTGATCACGAACCAGCTGACGTAGTTGCTCACGGGTGGAAAGCGCGCATTCCAATGCCAGAGATCGAGCGCATCGGCGGCGAATTCGAGGAAGAAATCAAAAAACGTGGCGAAGAGGGCCCCGAGAACACAGCTCACGCGTCCGAAAAAATGACCCACTACGGAATCGCTCACGGCGATGACAAGCAGCCAGGCGAAGGGAATCACGATCGATACGCCCAGCACTTTCCAGCCCAGGGCCTCGGTATACACATATTCGCCGAAGGGGAAGCTGGTCGCAACGCCGAGCGCCTCGATCGCCCAGGTCGCGACAAAAATCACCGCGAAAATCCGCAGCATGCGAAAGCTCCATTGGTATGTGAGCCAAACCGCGAGGATGGCACTGCCCACAAGCACGAACGGCGTCATGGGCGCCATCACGCCCTGCAGCACCCCAAGGGCGTTCCAGGCCGCACCGGCCAGAAAAAAGAAATAGATGACCGTTATCCAGAGTGTATCCGGCAGTTGCCGGAGACGCTCGTCCCAGGCAAGATGATCTTCGAGCAGCGTGGTCTGGTTCATCGAAGCACCTTCATGCGTTTGGCGAGGGCAAGGGCGCCCAGTGTGACGCCGGGAATGCCCTGACCGGGAAAGAATGTATCACCAAGACAATACAGTCCGTCGAATGGCGTCGTCGGCATCGGATAGCGAAAGGGGAAAACGCGGCGGTCCAGTGGAATGCCGCCCACGAGGCCACCGAAACGACCGGTGTATTTCTCGAACGTGCGGGGCGTCCCGCTCTGCACGAAACGGAATGACATGTCGCAAAGATCTTCAACATGCGATCGCAAAGCAAGCAGGATTTCGCCCTCGGCTGATTGTTTCCATTGCCGATAATACTCCCGCCCTGCGAGCAGTGCGGGATGACCGGCTCCCAGATGGGTACTCACCGTCAGTGTCCGGAACCCCGAAGGCGCCCGCTCTTCGTCCTCGGGATGGGAGAAGGAAAGAAACAGCGTGCTGCTCCCTGTGGAAACGAGCGAAGTTGGCAGCACCACCTGCAGGTTCAGCGGCATCCCCGCTCCCACACCTGCCTCCACAAGCGCATACATGGTGAACGCGCCCCAGTGCTCCACACCGGAAGCACGAAGGCGGGCCACACTCCCCTCGAAGTATGAGCGAAGAGCGCCCGTGGTCATCTCCGGAAGATTGAACACCGGAACGTCCGTCACGACCGTTTCCGTCTCGACTACCCCCCCCTTCGCCGTGCGCACCGTCCACACTCCATTCGTCCGCTCGATGCGCCGCACGGGCTGCAGGTACACGACATCGGCACCGGCGTCGGTTGCGCACTGCTCGAGAAAGCGCGCGTACCGGATCATCCCCCCACGAACGGAATACAGCGGGTAGTCGGGATACGACAGGCCCAGCGCGCCAGCGAAAAACGGGACGCGCGCCGATGTCGCCTGACTGGTGATCAGCAGCTGCGCGTCAACGAAACGGCGGAAGGAATCACTCCCGGCGCCGTGCCGCCCGATACGCGAAGCGACCGAGGCGAAAAGGTGCGGAAGGTGGCGCAACACCCCGCTGCGCACATGCCGGATATTCGCTGCCGTTTCTCTGATACTGCGGGGAGGGAGATATGGCACGGTGGACATCATCTCGTAGGCGGCGTCGCTGTAACCGGACACTTCGTTCCAGAAACCGCGCATCGGCCGGTCGAAGGCCTGTTCCGCCTCCTGAATCCACGCCTCACGATCGCGATGCCGGAGTATCATCCTCCCGTCGATGTGGATGCCCATCGGCGGATCGGCCGGGAGCAGTCCGTCGAAGGGCCCTATCCGGCCGAACAAGTCGTGCAGGGGTTGACCAGGGGCGATGCCGCTGAACGTGGTGGCGCCCACGTCGAATACCGCATCTGCTTTTCGATACGAACTGGCGCAGCCGCCGGGATAGTGAATGGCCTCGAGCAGCAGCACCTTCGCCCCGCTCCGGGCCAACAGCGCCGCGGCCGACAGGCCCCCCATCCCCGCACCAACAATGGCGACGTCATACCGTCGTTGCCGGATTTCGGTTTCCACGTCGAAACGACGAAGTGTCGCGGTGTCCGTCATTCCGCACCTCCCACCGAAATGCGACGACCCTTCCAGCCCACGGTACCATGCCGGTACCGCAGGAGGATCGCTTCGACTCCGATCAGCACCGCCGCCATGACACCCAGGGGGTGCAGCAGCATCGCCACGAACCCGTGCCCCGCGCGCCAGGAGAGAAATCCACGGACGAGCATGTTGAGTCCGACGGCGACGAGGGCCAGCGGCCAGGCGGAAGTGAACAGCAGGAAATACGGAAGGACAAACACCCCAAACAGCAGCGTCAACACCGCGAGAAACGCCGTCGTATTGAAACCGAACGCGGCGAAAAAATTCTTGGAAAACCCTTCCCTGATTTCCGCGATTCGTTTGTACATCCGGCAGGAAACGCTTCCCGCTCCCACGGTAAGCAGCATACGTCCTCCCACGCGCTTGACGGTGCGTGCGAGCGCAACATCCTCGACGATTTCTCCCTTCACTGCCGCGTGTCCCCCGATACGCGTATAGATCGGGCGACGGAAGGCGAACCACTGTCCGTTCGCTGCCGCAAGCGACACCGCACGGCTTCGATGCACAAGCGGAAGGGGAAGGAAACCATACAGCAGAAGGTCCATCACCGGAATCACCGCAGCCGCAGCGAGGCTGTCGAGCTGCTGCCGGGGAAAGGCCGAAAGCGCGTCGGCGTGATACCGTCGCATGGCACGAAGCGTATGCGCGACGGCATCGGGAGAAGGACGCACGTCCGCATCCACGAAGAGCAGCACATCACCCCGAGCCCCGCCGGCAAGCTGATGGCAGGCCCAGTTCTTTCCCGTCCACCCCGGAGGAAGCGCGACTCCCTGCTGGAGGCGGATGCGTTCGTCCTCTCCTGCGTGTCTGCGAACCACCTCCGCCGTGCCGTCTTCGGACTGGTCGTCGAGCACGATGATCTCCAACGGTTGCAGACGCTGGGAACATAAAGCGGATAACAAGACATCAATATTGGATTCTTCGTTGCGCGCAGGAATGCACACGGATACGGAAGGAAGCGCGGCGTCGGATGTGGTGAAAGTCTCTTCATCGAGTGCACCAACATCGCGCGCGCCTGCATGGAGGGATTTGGAAGTCGCATCGGCAGCCGCCGGGAATCCTGACCCGCTCTTGCCGTCGCCTTGGCCCGCGCGGCGAAGAAACGGTCCGACAAACATGTTGACCGCCACCGTGCATGTGATCATCACGAGTAGGGCAATGATGACGGCAAGCAGAAGCTCCAGCATGGAATCACTCGACGGAAGAAAGCGGGGGCATTGGATTCTCGGCGAGACCGTCCGGAGTCGTCGAACGCGGTACTCCGCTTGGTGCGCCACCACGTGTGGGCAGCCATCCGGCAACGGCCATGCGGCCGAGCGTGCGAAACTTCCGGGACGTCGAGACCACCGGGCGACGCGCGAACACGTCATAATCCGCACGCTCGATCTCCCGGAGAATTTCACGGTACAATCGCGAGGCGGCGCGAACGGCGGCGCGTCCCTGCTGGTGCAAAAGCGGAATGCCCTGTTCGGCGTACTCAAAATAGGAATGTGCGCGCGCGACCTGCGCGCTGACGAGCCTTCGCAGCTCGGGCGTCATCCGGCGCGCGGCGATATCCTCCTCACGAACACCGAATTCATGCAGATCTTCCACGGGCAGGTACACCTTGCGTCGAAGCTGCCAGTCCTCGTCCACGTCCCGAAGAATGTTCGTCAGCTGCATCGCAATGCCCAGTGCCTCGGCGTACGGAAAGGCTTCCCGGCTGTGATACCCGAAGACATACGTCATCATCAGTCCCACGACGGAAGCCACACGATAGCAGAACATGCGAAGATGGGCGAAGCTCAGATACCGGTGCACCGTCAGGTCCATCTCCACTCCGTCGATCAGCTCGAGGGGCAATTGAAGGGGAATCCCGTACCTGTGCAGCAGGGGAATGAACACCGCCAACACGGGATGCTGGGATTCACCCGTCACGAAAGCCTTACACACTTCCTCCCGCCACTGCGTCAGTTCCGTCCGCAGGTCCTCGCTGGATCGGTTGCGTGGCGAGTCGACGATGTTGTCGGTGTAGCGGCAGAAGGCGTACACGGCGTAGACGTCCCCTCGCTTCGCGCGCGGCATGAACTGCGTGGCGAGATAGAAACTCTTCGAATACGTCCGCGTCAGCAACCTCGCGTAGGCAATCGCGGGGATGCGGTCAAGACCCGCGTCGGCATTGGGAGATTTCATGCTCATCGAATTATCTCGTTCATCGGTGTTCCTCGTGTTGGGCTGCGCCTGACGCACGCCGCGGGGACAGGTATTCATACAGAGCGATCGTTGGAGTGACCAGGGCAAAGAGATAGGCGAAGTCTTCGATCGGAATGGTGATCACGCGGAAACCGGTAATGGCTTGCGGAGCATACATAACAACCGGAAGCCCCGTCAGAATTCCGTTCACGACAAGAAAAAACAGCAGCATGACCGCCAGAAACACAGCGTAGCGGCGCGTCAGGAGAATCCTGGTGCGCAGGATCGCCAGATCGAGCACGACGGCGAGCGCTGCGGCGACGAGAACCAGTGCGGTGTAGGTCATCGACGCCTCATGAACCAGCCGACGGTGTCCCACACCAGAATCGAGGTCAGCGGTACAACGATGAAAAACAGGATTTCCTCTATCGGCAATCCCGCGATGCGCCAGCCGATGGTGTGAAGATCGGAAAAGCTCCAGTGGCCCGCCGCGGTGACGGCGATGTCCCATCCCACGAACGGCACGGCCACGATCAGCATCGCGCCAAGCGCGGGACGCAGCCTGCGATGCAGAGGCAGATTGAGGTCACGATATTTCCAGAGGAAGGGAGCCGCGACCGCAGCCATCAGCGCGAGATACGTGAATTTCTCCATGTTGATTGTCCGATGAACACTTAATACACGTTACGAACCACAATGTCAAGAAAAATTTCCCGCTGGGATGCCGGAATGGACGTAACAACCACGGCGGGGGACGAATGATTCCGTCGAACGAAAAAAAAAACCGGAGAGCGATGCTCTCCGGTTTTTTCACTCGACTCTATGTCTGTGAATGGCGTGCGGTTTTACTCGTTAATGATGGCATCGGACGGGCACACATCGATGCACGTCGGCGTGTCGGAATAGCCTTCGCACAAGTTGCAAAGATCCGGAACGCTGAAGGTGATGTCGTTGCTCATCGGGGGACGGGTTTCCCCGTTTACTTCATAGCTCGTGCCGGCATCGAAAATCGCGTTGGTGGGGCATTCGTCGATGCATGCTGCGCAGTTGATGCAATCATCGGTGATGACGATCATTTCAGGTACCTTTCTGAAAGTAACAAGTGAAAATGTGAAGCACGGTGCACATCGTGCTTCTACTAAAATACCAGCCCCTGATTTGAGAAGCAATGCATCTTTATTGCTCTAATTTGGACTAGATATATCCGGAAGAGGACCGGCGCACGCCATGATCAGAAATGCCACTCTCCTTTCAGGTACAGGGACATTGGATAGTACCAGTACTCGTCGCCGTTGTCGCCATACGGGAGCAAAAGGCCCGCCGTGAGGGCGGTGTTCTCCGAACTCGACCAGTTCGCGGCAAGCGAGACAAAGCCACTGCCGTCGCCGATGTTCTGCAGCAGTCCGGCCGTCGCGTTCACAAGGGGGTGCAGCAGGTAGGTCCCGCCGGCATAGAGATATTTGGTGTTCAGATGCAGGATGTCACCGCGGAACAGTCGTGGTAGGTCCCCTGCGTAATCGCCGGGATCGGTATTCCCCTCGCCGCTGTACAGGTATTCGATCAGGCCGTAGAACTCCGGTGTGAACTGGTAATCGGCGCCGATGACCAGACGCAGGTAATCGGAATTCGGCATGTCTTCCCCCTCGGTGAAATAGACAGCCTCGCCGCGCACACCAGCTTCGAACAGGTTGCCGGCGAAGTCGCCGCCGAACACGACACGTCGGTCGAACCATCCCCCTATCGCGGAGACGTCAAACTCGAGGTAATTCGTCCGGAAGCGGATGCCGTAATTCGTACTGTCCGGCGCGGCTGGCGCGCCTTCACGCTGACCACGTGCGCTGCGGAAATTGACGACTGCTTGTACGTCGGTGAAGGATCCGAGATAGAGTTTCGCCGAAATGGCGTCCGCACCTTCTTTTTCGAGCTGGTCGAAACTGGCGGGATTGATCGGATTGAACAGGTCGGTGGGATTCCAGATCCGGCCGGTTCCCCACTGAATGCGTTGACGTCCGGCAATCACACTTCCCCATATGAAATTCTGACGGAAGTACAGCCGGTCGACGTAGTGCTGCAGCGAAACGTTGTCCTCCTCTATCGGCTGCCACCGCAGGGTGGCGGCCTGCCGGTTGCTGCGCTCGACCGGTCTGCCGAACGGCATGTTTCCGGAACTGAACAGCAGGTCGACTTCATGTTCCAGTGAGACACTCGCTCCCTCCCAGAGACGCAATGTCGGCCGGAGGCGCAGCCGCGTCAGATTCACTGCCATACCCTCGTCATAGCCGCCGGGCCGCGGTGCCAGCGCGGAGAGCCGGGAAAGCAGTGATTCGTCGAAACGCTGGTACATGGGCAGGTCGACAATATACCCCGAGAATTCCGCCTCCACCTGAGCCAGCACTGGGGTAGCCATGAACAGCAGAACGGCCACCGCCGCAGGGACGATTTTCCTTCTCATGCTATAGCTCCTTCCCGCAAACGGGAAAAATGAATCCGGAGTGACGCAACAAGATAGCATAGTGCGCCCTACGGTTCCAGTATTTCGTCTTTTTCGATCATACCGTCACGCAGAAGGATCAGCCTCCGCGCACGCTCGATGACCTGCTGGTCATGGGAGGAAAAGATGAAGGTGAGACCGTGCTCCCGGTTCATTCGCTGCATCAAGTCGAGTAGGTTTGCGCCGGTTTCGGAATCAAGGTTGGCGGTTGGTTCGTCGGCGAGGATGATCGACGGATTCGTGACGATGGCGCGTGCCACGGCCACACGCTGCTGCTGGCCGCCGCTCATCTCGTTGGGACGCTTGTTCGCCAGCTCTTCGATGTCCAATTCGCCCAGCACTTCCATTGCGCGTTCGCGGCGCTTCTGCTGGTCGATGCCCATGAGCATCATCGTGAATTCGACGTTCTCCATCGCGGTGAGCACGGGAATGAGATTGTACGCCTGGAACACGAAGCCGAGCTTTTCCAGACGAATGGCGGCGATGGCGTCTTTCGATTTGAGACTGATGTCTTCCGATTCCAGGAACACGCGTCCCTGTGTCGGCGCGTCCAGCGCTCCCATGACATTGAGCAGCGTGGTCTTGCCGCTGCCGGATGGACCCGCGATCACCACAAATGCTCCCTTCTCGATGCGCAGGTCGATGCCGCGCAGGGCGTGCACGGGCACGCCGTTGTCGGAATAGGTCTTGTGCACTCCTTCGAGGCGGATGACTTCCATGATGCTTCCGTTCGGTTTGCGTTTTTGTTCTTCGTCATACATAGCGGATGGCGGTGACGGGCTGCAGGCGTGTGGCCTTCAGCGCGGGATACAAGGCGCCGAGCAGGGCGGTCAGGGGAATGATGACAACAACGCTGAGAATACTGCTCGCGGTCAACTGCGGATAGATCACCGCTCCGACGCCGAAGGAATTGAGCCCTTCGGCAAACAAACTGAGATCGATACCCACTGCCCCGAGCGCCAGCACACCAGCGACACCGGCCAGCATCCCCGCGGCCGTGCCCATCGCGCTCAGCAGCAAGGCCTCGGCCATGACCATGCGGAACACGGCGCTGTTCTTCATGCCGATCGCCATGAGCACACCGAATTCCTGGATGCGCTCGAAGACGGACATCAGCATGGTGTTGATGATGCCGAAGATCATTGCGAGGCCAATGACGACGTACAGCACCAGCATCATCTGCCCGTACATGTCGACCATGTACACCAGCATCGGCATGAGGTCACGGTAGCTGAGCACTTCGTATCCGTCTCCGAGCGTCGTGCGCAGTTCCTTCGCGATCCGGTCGACGTCCTCGATGTTGTCGACGATCACCGCGTACTCGAGTACGCGCTGCTCCATCTCGAGCATGTCCTGCATGCCGGAAAGCGATGTAAACATGTGTTTCTTGTCGAATTCGGAGCTGACGGTCTGATACATGCCGACCACGCGGAACAGGTCCGAACCCACGTCGCCGCCCAGCGCCGAGGCCATGCCAACGACTTTATCTCCGAGTCCGATGCCCAGCTTCTCGGCCATGCGCCGTCCGATCACCACTTCATTGGGCTTTCCACTCAGGTAAGATCCCTCGACCACCGACGCCGCGATCGAGGTCACCGCGGATTCGCGCTCCGGCTCGACGCCGACGATAAGTCCGCCGGACGAATTGAGCGCGCTGCTCAGCAGTCCGAACGTGATCACTCGGCGACTCCAGGTTTGCACGCCTTTTGTTTCGCCCAGCGCCCGCTCCACGAGCTGACGGTCGGGTATGGCGTTCTGTATCACCTGGTTGTCGTTGAACCCCTTCGCGTGAATTTGAATGTGCGAGATGTGTGATCCGATCTGGTTGTCGAGCATCTGCTGCACCATACCGATCGACAGCCCGTCGGTCAGCATCGCAAAAGCAACACCCACGACGATCGACGTCATGATGATCAGCGAACGGCGACGGTTTCTCCAGATGTTTCTCCAGGCAATGGTCAGCAGCATCACGTGTACCTGATTCCTTTGAGTGCTTCCAGTTTGGCGACGCGCCGCAGCGGGTACAGCGCGGACAGTATCGAGATGACAAGGACGGACAGGGAGGAATTGACGAAGCTCGAGAGCTGCACGACGGAGCGCATCACCGGCAGAAATCCGTACTCCTCGTAGATGCCCGCGAACTCACCGGTGAACACGATGGGCTCGACGGAGAAGTACCAGTTCACCGCAAGCCCGAGGATATTGCCGACGACGATACCGATCAACGTGATGAACACCGTTTCAATCAACACCAGACGCACCAGAAATCGTTGCGGCGTTCCCATCGCAAGCAGGATGCCGAATTCCCGGAAGCGCTCGGTCACAGACATAAGCACGGTGTTCAGGATCCCAAAGGACACGATAATGAGCAGAATGCCGAGATACAGAATGCCGCTGTAATTGTCGAGGTCAATGCCCTGTTTAAGCTCGGTCATGACTTCCTCCCAGGGACGCGCACGCACCGTGGTCGTGTCAAGGCGTGCGTTCAAGTCCTCGGTCACGTCGGCGACGTCATGCAGGTCATGCAGTGCCACCGCGACGACGTTGACGCGACCTGGCATACTGAGCAGTTCCTGAAGGGCGCCGAGGCCGACGAACACCGCGCTCCGGTCGAAATCACCCAAACCGGTTTTCACTGTCCCGACGATGCGGTATTTCGCGTTCCCCAGCGAACCGTCGTAGCCCTGCGCGAGCACCACGATCTCTTCGCCGACCGTCGCGCGCAGGTTCTTCAGCATGGTCGCTCCCACGACGATCTCTGCGGCATCGGGAGAGGAAATCATGCGTCCTTCGTGCAGCTGGCCGACCAGCCGCGTCACACGCTGCTCCACCGCGGGATCGATGCCGAACAGCGCCGTGCCTTGGGAATTGTCGCCGTAGCTGAGGAGACCATCGGCATACACTCGGGGAGCGAAACCCCGTACGCGTGCATCCCCGTCGAGAAATCGGCGTTTGTCCTCCTCGAAACGAAAACCCTTCTGCAGCGAAGGATTGTCAAGGTACTGCGGATGCTGCAGCTGCAGGTATCCGGAAAAGAGATTGAGAGAGAATGTGATGTTGTGTTCGTATGTGCCGAGCTGTATGCCGCGCATGACAATGACAAGCCAGGTGGCGAACACCACCGCGGTGATGGTGATGAGGGTCCGGCGCCTGTTCCGCCAGAGATTCCGCCACGCGAGCCGGAGCAGGAGTTTCACGGTCAGTTCCCCCGCTCGAGTTCACGGAAGGAAAACACGCGATCCGGAATTACGACATTGAAATCCACATCGATGATTTTGAATTCCGTGCGATGGCCCTCCTTCACCTTGTTGTACATCGACCATTTCGCCGGGAGCAGCCGCCCGTCCATCCTGCGGAAATCCGAGTACACCATGTAGCGCATCAGCTGTCCATTCTCGTCGTAATACTGCGTGAGCGAGGCGAGATAGTCTTTCTTTCGCACCCAAGTGTACAGCTTGCCCCAGACCACGGCGGCATCAGGATGCGGCACAGAGACGATTTTCCAGCACTCCTCGCCGTTGAGTACTTCTTCAGCGATGAATCGGTGGTCGTAATCATCGCTCATGCTCGACTCACGTGCGAGATCGTCGTTCGTGAAGTCCGAGCCGTTCCACGACTGCAACATCATCGAGGGCGGGATCTTGATGGTGGTTTCCGTCGCCTTGAGATAATTCCACATCTCATTTCCGATCTTGAGCCACTTGTTGCCGGCTTCCTTTTTCGGAGCGATCGTGCGGATCAGCGAACGGTCATTGACCTCATCCCACCAGTAGTCCATCTTCATGCCACGTGTGTAATCGGGCGTCACCACGGTCATTTCGTATGTACCGCGGCTGGTCTTCCCCCGCAGGATGTTTTCGGCCTTCTCGATGATTTCCGCGGCGGTCGGAGCGGCGGCGGCGCCCTGTTTCTGAGCCTGAGCGGTAAATGTCGCGATGAGCAGAACAACAGCAAGCTGCGTGATGTGTTTCATTTCTTGTCCTTCTTTTTCATCCATCGCGCGGTCAGCGCGGCGTATTCGTCGGAGAGGAACTGCATAAGGTCGAGATAGTCCGTGATGCGGGTGCGGGCGCGCGAACGACCTTTTCCGGCAACACGCATTCCCGCCTCCATCATGCGGGAGAGGGTCTTGATATTTGTCAGTTCGGCCTCGACTAGGCTCTGCGGGTCCGCCGCCCGGTAATAATGCCTGCGCTCGCCGCGAACCATGACCCGCTCGATCAGGCCGATGCTCTCGAGGAGACGCGCAAGGGTGCTCACCGATCCGCGGCTTGCCCCGAGACATTCCATCAACTCTTCAATCGAAAGATGCTCCTGCTCGCAGATCAGCAGCACGCCCCACAGCCGTCCGGCCGTGCGCGAAAGTCCGAACATCTGCTCGCAGGTGCGGGCGACCTCTTCGACAAACTGCTGCTGTTCCGTATTGAGTCTTTCCATATCGGCCTCCGGTGGGGGGAATACGACGGCAACTTACGAAAGATTCAGAACTTTCAAATATTTCTGAAATAAACTGTGAGGCGATTTGCAGGCGGGACGCATCTTGCAGATATTTACGGAAACATCCACCCGAAACGCATGCCCGAAACCGCCGATCGTCGTTCCACCTTTCCCTTCGCCGTCGTGTTTATCGTCGTCGGCGTGCTTCTGCTGTTCGGCAATATCGGCTGGTATTCCGTCGGTGTGCTGTTCGAATTCCTGCTGCGCTGGTGGCCGTTGATCTTCATCGTTCGTGGTCTCTCGCGCCTGAAGGGCAGCAGCGATGCCTTCGGCAGGGGCATCCGCGACCTGGCGTTTGGCGGAGTCATGCAGCTGCTCATGCTGGGATGGATCTCGTGGAACATGGCGGAGTACTGGCCCTACGCACTGATCGCGATGGGACTCTGGCTCATCCTCGTCCCGGCGAAGGAC
>JAGTUZ010000313.1 GCA_018224415.1 Bacteroidota bacterium
CGCAGTCGCCTGCCGGTACTGCGCTGATCCGGCTACCCTCGGCCTCCACGCTGAGGTGCGCCGCTCGGAAGCTTTGTTCATGATTCAGCTTGCCGACAACCGAGTGACATGAGACGCGGCGTTCTTCGTAATAATATTTTCCACACACAACAGAAGTTGGATGTGCAGGGAGATGTCCCGGAATCAGTAGTGATAGCGAAGCTGGGCGATGAATACGGTATCTTCGGTCGCCCGGTAGACGATGCGATGTTCCGCGGTGATGCGGCGGGACCAGTAGCCGGCCAGGGCATGTCGCAGCGGTTCGGGTTTTCCCGTTCCGGAGTGAGGCGTCCGCTGGATTTCACGGATGAGCGCGTTGATGCGGCGAAGCATGTCCCTGTCCCGGGACTGCCACCAGAGATAATCCTCCCAGGCATTCTCCGAGAAAAGGAGTTTCACCCGGCGACTTCCCTTTCCCTTCCGCCTCCCTCCTCGAGCTGGAGGATGGCGTCGAGAAGCCGGCGGGCGTTTTTCGGCGACCGCAGCAGGTGCGCGGTTTCTTCGAGGGACTCGAATTCCTCCAGCGAGAGCATCACCACGCTTTCATTGTTCGCCCGCGTGACGATGACCGGTTCGCGGGCGCTGCACACGCCCTCCATGACTTTCGCGAGGTTCTGTCTTGCGCTGGTATAGGTGATCGATTTCATCCGACGTCCTTCATATGTACAGGATATTGTACATGTTTTCCCGATGACATGCAATGCCAATGTGCGACTCGATCGGACCCGTCTTCCACGGCAGTTCACTGCGCGGATGACAGCTCCATCATGCTACAATGCCACCACGGGGAGAGTGACAAGCAGCAGCACGGCACCGATCACCAGTCGCGCTCGCCAGCCCGTGAGACGCCGACGCATGAATTGTGCGCCCGATTCGACGGCGATCCAGAGCACGATCGATGAGATAGTATGGATTGTGGGAATTGAGTGGGTCCCGAACCTTGGCTGGAACGCAGCCTGGACCTGGTCCCATCAACAGTTCCCGAGCCCGCACGGTATCATTGCCTGCCTCGAACATGATGATCAATATACGGTGTGTCGCTTCACCGAGTCGACGCCAGGAACGGTACGTGGATCTATTATTCGCGCGAGCAGATCCTCGATTCCTCCGACATTTCCCGCTTCCGCCGCTCCTTCTGCATCCAGCCGCTCGGAGCCGATACCCTGTCACCCGCCGTCGGGAAACTGACGCTCCCCTTCCTCGCCTCGCGCAACGACACGCTGTTCTGCGCATGGATGACAGAACGACGCGGTGACGGCGCGCACATCCCTTCGCTCAAAGTCGTCACCGCCGATCAGCTGCTGGGCACGAACGATCCACCCGCGGCCGCGAATTCCAACATCACGCTCGACATCCATCCCATGCCGGTGACGGATCGTTGCGCTGTTCACATGAGGGGCTCGGGTCCAAACGGATTCGTTGCGGAAGAAGGGACGCTCCTCGTCACCGATCTACTTGGCCGAGTGATGCTGCGTGCCAACACGGCCGCGGGAGAATCCTGGCTGTCACTGGATACCGGTGGACTGACGCCCGGCGTATACATCCTCCGCTGGGAATCAGCGAGACAGAATCCGATATCGCGGCTATTCGTCAAACAATGAATTCCGACGTCTTCCCCGCCGCGGACCACAACGCACACCACTGGTCCGCCCGACTGTCAGAGCCGCTGCTCTTTCTGCTCTCGCATTAACCGCCACTTCCCCGCCCCCCTGCGTAATGCACTGGCGCGCTGGCGCGCGCCGCTCCCAGGCGCTCCTCCCCACCTCTCCCCGAAAAAAAAAACCGCCGGACCCTTTCGGATCCGGCGGCATTTGCGAATCATCACGGTGCGGAGACACCGCATCCGTTCTTACAGATCGTCGAAGTTCAGGTCTTCCGGCCTGACGTCGGTGCTCTCGGCGTCGGCGGCGTTGAGCAGGCCGTGCGAGGCGAGGTAGGCTTCGAGATCTTCAGTGTCCTTGCCCTTGAAGTATTCGACGACGGAGAGAACGATTTTCTTGTTATCCTTGTCGAATTCGATCACGCGCAGGGGCAGCGAGTCGCCTTCCTTGAAGTTTTCCGGAATGTTCTTGACCTGCTTGGTCGCGAGCTGCGAGGAGGGAACGAAGCCGTCGACGCCCGCGGGCAGTTCGACGATCACGCCCTTCTCGATGAGGCGTACGATCTTTCCTTCGGTGTCGGTGCTGACCGAGAAGAGGGACTCGAAGTTGTCCCACGGATTGTCCTGCACCTGCTTGTGGCCGAGGGAGATGCGGCGCTGGTCGGTGTCGATGCCGAGAATAACGACGTCGATCTTGTCGCCCTTCTTGACGAGTTCTCCCGGATGACGGATCTTCTTGGTCCACGACAGGTCGGAGATGTGCACGAGACCGTCAACACCTGGTTCGAGTTCCACAAACACACCGAAGTTGGTGAGGTTGCGCACGGTGCCGGTATGCTGCGTGCCAACCGGGTATTTGACGATGAGGTTCGACCAGGGATCCGGCTCGAGCTGCTTCATGCCGAGGGAGATCTTCTTGTCCTCGACGTCGAGGTTGAGGATCACGGCGTCGACCATCTGTCCCATCGAAACGACCTGCGACGGATGCTTGATATGCTGCGTCCAGCTCATCTCGGAAATGTGGATGAGACCCTCGATGCCCTTCTCGATCTCGATGAATGCACCGTAGTCGGCGAGGGATACGACCTTTCCGCGCACCTGCGTGCCGGAAGGATATTTCTGGTCGATGTTTTCCCACGGGTGCGGCTGCAGCTGCTTCATGCCGAGAGAAATGCGGCGCTTCTCCTCGTCGAAATCGAGCACAACGACGTTGACCGTCTGGTCGAGCTTGACGATTTCGGTTGGATGGTTGACGCGGCCCCACGACAGGTCGGTGATGTGCACGAGACCGTCGACGCCGCCGAGGTCGATGAACACACCGAAGTCGGCGATGGCCTTGACGATTCCTTCGAGGATCTGACCCTTCTCGAGACTGTCGAGGATTGCCTTGCGCTGACCGGCGATCTGCTCTTCGATGATCGCCTTGCGGCTGACCACGATATTCTCTGCGGGCTGATTGATCTTGACGACGCGCACGTCGAGGGTGCGGCCGAGGTAGGCGTCGAAGTCACGCACGGGACGGATGTCGATCTGCGATCCGGGGAGGAACGCGTCGACGCCCATCAGGTCCATGACGATACCACCCTTGATGCGGCGGATGCAACGGCCCTGGAGGATCTCGTCGCCGTCGTAGGCCTTCTGGATGCGCTCCCAGATGCGCACGAAATCGGCGCGCTTGCGGGAGAGAATCACGTTGCCATCCTTGTTCTCGACGGACTCGAGGAAGACCTCGACCTTGTCGCCGACACCCAGTTCGGAGGCGTTGCCGAACTCGTTGGTTTCCACAATCCCCTCGGACTTGAAGCCGATATCAATCGTCACGTAGTCCTTGGTCATATGCACGATCGTCCCCTCGATGATCTCGCCCTGCTTCAGGGTGTTGAGGGTGCCTTCGTACATGCTGCGCATGTCCGCGAATTCCGATGCGCCGTAGTCTTTTTCCTCGACGACGGTACCAACGGTACGCACAATCGCACTGTCCTTGCTGTCCTGCGGCGTGGCCGGGGCTTCAGCGACGGGGGTGTTGCTTTCTTCAGACATTAAAACTCCTTGGTTGAACAATCTCTTCACCGAAGCGTCGCAGCACGTGCCACCAGCGTGGGGACGCGGTCGGGAAGCGTGGATTATGGGGTTGTTGGAACATGCTGTTGGTTACGGGTGGCTGCAGCGCGGCTTGCCCCTGAGGGGACGGCCAGTTGTTCGATATGGGTTTTTACTTCGTTCATATACCAGTGCGGCGTGCTTGTGGCGCCGCTGATACCGACGTTCTCCACTCCTTCGAACCATGCGGTGTCGATCTCGGAGATGTCTTCGATAAAAAACGTGCGCGGATTCGCCTCGAGACTGATGTGATAAAGCACCTTGCCGTTCGAGCTTTTCCGGCCGGCAACGAATACCATCACATCGTTGCTGGCGGCGAATTCCCGCAACTTGCGGTCGCGGCCCGACACCTGTCCGCAGATGGTGTCCTTCGCATGGAAGTTCTCCGCGATCTCTTCCATCGAACCCTCGCGGAATTCCGCCACGCGGGTACGCAGGAACTCGCGGATGTC
>JAGTUZ010000314.1 GCA_018224415.1 Bacteroidota bacterium
GGCGTGCCTGCTGCCGGCGTGCCTGCTGCCGGCGTGCCTGCTGCCGGCGTGCCTGCTGCCGGCGTGCCTGCTGCCGGCGTGCCGGAGGGTTCGTGGCTCATCGAACCACACGCTGCGATCATCCGCAGCGGTGCGTTGGCCCAGTATTGCCGCGAACAGGGCTGCGAACCCATCGACCCGCGCATCGCCTACGCGTGGTCCGCCGTCATGCCGCCCGAGAATCCCTGGCATCGCCGTTTCCGCCTCCTGCGCGTTGAGCCGTATCAGCGGAAAGCGCTGCAGCGTATCGCGGCCGAACTCGGTTTCGGTCCCTCCACCGAAATCAAGAAGCGCGGCTTCCCCGACACGCCGGAGGACGTCCGCGCCCGCCTCAAACTCACCGGCACGCGGCGCGGCGTCATCTTCCTCACAAGGCGGGGCGAAGGCGAACACCTGATGCTGTTCGGGGAGCGAGCGTAAACGAGTACGAGAACGAGGGATCAGTCACGTTCGTTCGGACGAAAAAAAGCAAGCACGTTGGAGAATATCCGACGTGCTTGTCTCGTTTTATCAGGGATCATTCGGCAACCCACACGTGCACGTGCACGTGCTCGTGCACGATTCCGTTCTCGTACTCGTACTCGTTCTCGTCTTCGTCCTCGCTATTTCACCTTCGCGTATTCCTCGAGGAAATAGCTCACCGTGGCGAGTCCCGCACGAAACTGCGAGAGATCCATTTTCTCGTTGGGGGCGTGCAGGTTGTCGTCGGGCAGGCCGAAGCCGAGGAGGATGGCGTCGACGCCAAGCAGCTGCTGGAAGTCGGCCACGACGGGAATCGAGCCGCCTTCGCGGGTGTAGAAGGGGTCCTTTTTGTAGACTTTCTTGATCGCGACGGCTGCGGCTTTCATGCCCGGGCTCTCGATGGGCGTAAGCGCGGCGTAGCCGTTGTTGTCGAAGAGTTTCACGTCGGCCTTGACCGTGGGCGGAGCGATGCTCTTGAAATAATCGATGAAGAGCTTGGCGATCTTGCCCGGATCCTGGTTCGCCACGAGGCGCATGGACACCTTGGCATGGGCCGAGGCGGGAAGCACGGTTTTGACGCCTTCGCCGGTGTGTCCGCCCCAGATACCATTGATTTCGAAGGTCGGACGCGCACCGGTGCGCTCGATGGTGGAATATCCCTTTTCGCCGAAGGTCATCGTGGCGCCGAGGCGTTTCGCGTAATGCTCGTCATTGTGCGGGATCTTGGCCAGTTCGCCGCGCTCCTTGCGTCCCAGGGGCACGACGTCGTCGTAAAAGCCGGGAATTTTCACCTTGCTGGTTTTCGGATCCTTGCACTGCACGAGCATTTCCGCCAGTACCTGGACGGGATTGGCCACGGCGCCGCCGTAGGTGCCGCTGTGCTGATCGCCGTTGAGCGAGGTCACCGACACCTCGAGATAGGTCAGTCCCCGGAGGCCGTAGGTAATGCTCGGCTTGTCCTTGCCCAGCATGTTCGTGTCCGCGATCAGGATGCTGTCGCAGGAAAGCAGGGCGCGATTTTTCTTGACGAATTCCGCGAGGTTGGTGCTGCCGACCTCCTCCTCGCCTTCGACGATCACTTTCACGTTGACCGGCAACTGCTTGCGGTTCTTGAGATAGGCCTCGATCACCTTGAAGAGAATGAACACCTGTCCCTTGTCGTCTGCCGTGCCGCGGGCGAACATCTTTCCGCCCTTGATGGTCATCTCGAACGGCGGGGTTTTCCACAGCGACACCGGTTCGACCGGTTGCACGTCGTAATGGCCGTAGAGCAGCACTGTCGGGGCGCCCTTCGCGCCGAGCCACTCGCCGTAGACCACGGGATTGCCCTTGGTCGGATGCTGCTTGACGTTCTTGAGTCCGGCGGCCTTGAGCTGCTTTTCGACAAACGACGCGGTTTTCGTGATATCCTTGCGGTGCGCCGGATCGGCGCTGATGCTCGGGATGGCGATGAACTGCGCCAGTTCCGTCAGATACCGTTCGTCATTCGCCTTGAAATAATCGAGGATGTCTTTCATGCGGATGTCTCCATACTATGGATGCAAACTGTGTATTACGCTGCGAATGGCGGAATATACGAAAAAAACGTCCCCCGTGCAGAAAATGCGCGGGGGACGGGTTTGAGTACAGATCAAAGGTCACAGCCGGACCAGCAGGCTCAACGTGGCGGAATACCCAAGTGAGATGCCATCGCTCGTCCATTCCGACTTGTTCAACATCCCACCTTCGGTACCAACAAGCTCTTCTGTACTGGTGACACGAGCGCCAACGCCGAGGTGGTATTCGCCATGCAGGGCAATGGCTGATGACACGGCCCAGCCGACACCCATGTTGCCGCCGATAGAAAAATACTGCTCGTTGAAATTGCGTTCAATATACGGTGGATTATAGCGCCTTCGGTTGATTGTGGACTCCGATGTGTACCTGTAGAAGCCAGTGACACCCGCGGTAATGAAAAAGTCAGTCGTCTTCGATACAACCCAGAATGGTGAGATCGAGATGCCCATTCCATAGGCACTACTCTCGTCATCAACGTTCGTACCCAGGCTGTCGGTCAGATCCGAGCCCGAGTCCGAGAACCGCGGGTGGAGCGCAAATCGCCAGTGCATTGTGGATCCCGAAGAAAACATCATCCCTATTCCCCCGTTCCAGTTCCCGAGAGAAAGCTGGTCGACCTGGAACAGCAGCGCGGGCGAGTCATCCCCGAGGAAGGCGTCGAGGTCCTTTCCCTCCTGTGCCAATGCAAGTCCCGACAGCGATACAAACAGCACTGCGGCGATCAAAACGCGAAACGGCTTGTTCATGAAGCTCCTCCTGAGGATGTGCTGAAGAATGTCCCACAGGAATGTACGAAATGAATCATAAGAAACAAGTGTATCGGGTATTGAACCGAGCGATTCCGATCCCGGGCAGGGCGGCTCCCCTCTTGCGGCTCCCGAACTACCGTAAGACCGATATCATCCGCATCGCCTGCGCGCCATGCTCCGACACCGCCCGCAAAACATAAACGCCCGCGCTCAGTCGTGTCGAAGCAATATCGATCGAGACGGCCTGATTGGATTCCACGTATCGCGCCAATCGCTCGCGGCCGAGCAGGTCGTGCAGTGTCAGATGGCAGCGTTCACCCGGCGGGCCGCCGATGCGCAAGTGCAAGCGCGTTCCGCTCGGCACCGGCAGCGGCCAGACGTCGAGTGTGAACGATTCCGATGCGGGTGTTCCATTCACGCCCGTGCTTTTCCGTATCACGTACGTCACCGCGACATGACGGTCCGACGGTGTCGCGGCAAAATGAATCTCCGCGTCGTGCGCGCCTTCGTCGAGCATGGCGCTGTTTGGCTGCACGGCGATCTGGCCGGACTGACTGCCGCTCGCCGGTTGCGCATTCAGCCACCACGCAGACGTCTGCGCCGTCCACGGCATTGCGAGTCCTCCGCCCGTCGAGAGTTGGACGAGCTGTTCCGCCGGAGGCACGCCACCACGCTCGGCTTCGAAATACAGATGCAGCGGTGTGAGTACGATACCGGCAGGATTGCCCGGCACGATGTGTATCGTCCGCTCGCAGTCGATCTCCGTTCCCTGCTCCGCGCTCCTCCACTGCCACTGGATCTGTCTCGGATCGGTATCCGCCAACGCCGGCGTCGGCGTGATCTTCCACCACCGCGTGCAGGAGGTGTTTAGCAGGAGAGTGCCTTCGGGTACCGGTCCGCCCGGTTCGCTTGCAGACTCCGGTGCGGTGAAGTGCTGGATGCTGTCCGATCCCGCAAGCACGAACTCCGGCGGCAGGATGATGGCCGCTTCGCAGCCGGTGAGTGCCACCGTCCCCGTGTTGGTCACGGTGTAGGACACATGCAGCGGATCGGGAATGAATTGCTCGTCATGCAAATCGGCGTACAGAGAATCATGTCCCCCGGTCGCGCAGGCCACGGACATTTCCTCCGGCCAGGATTCTATGAATATCGTCGCGCGACATTCCTTCCACGCGCTCATCTGGTCACTTCGATACCGGACAATGATATCCTGATCCTCCGCCCGGGGCGCGGGTTGCGGGATGAGACGCCAGGTGAGTTGCGCGGTCGAATGACTGTCGACGACGGCGATGATTTTGCCCGCGCTTTCGGACGGTGCGAGCACGAAGCGCGGCGCCTGCGTGAGATCGATGACCGCTTCGATATTCGTTTCCTCGGTGTCCAGGAGATTTTCGAGTTTGAAATCCGCGGCTGCTTCTTCCGGATCGTAGCGGAGTTCCGTGCGGTTGAAGCGGACAGAGTCCCCGGGGGTCAGAGCGCAGAGGAGACCAGCCAGTCCTTCGAGGAAGATTTCACGCGTGCATGTTGCAAGAGCGTTGTCGTTCGCATCGAAGGCAGTCACCGTGCATTCCACCATGCGGGATTCACGGCGGATGAGCGCGCGAAGGTTCCAATCAATGGTGAAATCGTTGCCCGGATCGATGCTCCCTCCCTGACGCGAGAGTGGATCGAGACTGAGGAGTCCGGTGAACGGGAATCCCGTCGCCGGTACGATGGTGAGTTCAGTGCGTTCCACGTCGACAGCGACGGTCCCCGCATTGGTCAGCGTGATATGCAACCGACCGGGTGTCCGTGCGAGCATGTCCGCGACTGACAGCGTGTCCGTGCCGGTGAGCGTGCATATCACGCTCTTGTCGATGACGCGGATTTCCACGACATGTTCGCATCGATATTCCGTGCCCTCCTCTTCATAAACGAACACCAACGTATCGCGGACATGTGTGTCCGGTGCATCGGCGAGCACGAACTGCCAATCGATTGCACGCCGAAAATGCGCGATGATGAAAAATGGATCGCGCTGGAGTGATTCCCCTGCCGCGGGAGCGAGATGCGGCGCACGGGACAGATCCGCACGAAGTGTCACATCCCTGCGGATCGTGTCGAGCGGATTGTCGATCAGAAGCGTGAGCGGCAGGACAGCAGGAGTGGCCGTGCCTGTCGCGGTATTCCAGACGATGTGTTCAGGACCCTTCACCGTACAGGGCATATCCGTGACGCCGGGGGCATCCGTCTCCGCGAGACACAGGCTCAGAGGTACGCCGTATTCGTCCAGAGCAGCCGCTTCTATCCTCAACCGGCGTCCGTAGCGTAACGCGTCAACACGAATATCGATCTCATCCGTGTACGATGCTCCAGGCGCGAGCAGCACGCCCGAACGGAGTGAATCCCCAGCGATACGGCACTCCGGCCCTGCGCGGTAGCGAATATCCGTGATTGTAATGGTGTCACGCTCGAGATTCGTGAGGGTGAAACGATAGCGAATCGCACCCGACTTGCCTCCGGGCGTCGCCGCGAATCCGTCACCGCGCCAGTATAGCTCCGGCGGACCCTCGACCGTGCAGACCAGCTCCGGATCGGGTTCGTCGTAGGCAACCACCATGATATCGTGTTCGCACAGCTCTTCGCCCATCGGGTAGGTCTGTCCCGACTCCGGATCGACGTAGAACACCCGGCAGCGAATCAGCGCGGTGTCGGAGATACCGGAATCGATCAGTCCCTCGGGATCCGCGACACGCACACGCCATGAACAGGCGGCCGTCATGCCGGAGGCGAGCTCCGACGGAATCATCGGCTGCTGCGGAGAGCCGGCGACGAGTTCGAGTCCCGCCGGTATTTCGATCCGCGCGTGCACGATGCGTGCGCCCTTCTCCGCGGAGTGGTTGGTCACGGCGTAGTTGACCGTGAATCCCTCCGGATTGGCATAGCCCCGCCGGCGCTCGATGCCGATCGTGTCAATCGTGGAGATCGCGCAGCCTATCTGCCAGCAGGGGGTGTAGATGCGGAAGCGGGCGAGGTACATTTCTCCTTGACCAAAATTCAACGCGCTCCCCGTGGGGATTCTCCATGAGTTGAAATATCTGCAACTATCATAAAGATTCAGCCGGGCGGATACGTAACAGTACCCCTGTTTATCCACCGTAAATGATTTGATATAATCCGCAGCTGCGGGTAGATACCGTGCGTTCCATTCCGTGGCATACCGCACGTCGAGGTTTGCATCCAGATTGACAATGAATCGCTCTTCCTTTCCGTCTCGCCGCGTACTGACAGAGTCGACAGTGAGAAGCGTGTCGTAATGCCGGTAATTTCTGGTAAAATGGAAGTATCCACCACAGGTGTGGTCCACCGTGGTGAAGTGCTGCATGCTACCAACACTATGCGCGGATAAACCGTAGTACATGCCGGATGGATATAATCCGGACTCAGAGACCTTCATGCCCCAGATGGCGTTCAGAGCATCCCGATTCAATGCCTCAAATACGGGTTGTGACAACCACCCCGCAGGCAACGACCCAATTGCGCCGTCGGTTCCGGAGGCACCAAACATGGCGATGCTCCCGTCATCGCTTATGAAGATCTGATTGATTCCTCTGACATTGTCTTGACGAACACCCAGTTCCCCTGGGACATCATCGCTTGTGATCAGCCGCGACGCCAGAACGTTCTTGCCATCCGGCCCGATGCTGACAAACCAGTAGCCGCTGAATACTCCGCTGCCGATACCGGGTAGCGTCGCATTATATACGCACCCCTGACCAACACAGCACACAACAAACACATTTCCGTCCGCGTCGATCGCCATATCGCTTGGAGAGCCGGTGTACCCTATTGGACCCTTGTGCCCTCTCCACTCGGTTGTCAACAGGTACGTCATATACCGCAGCGAATCGAGTAGGTGGGAAAGACGACACAGAACCAGCGCACGGCTATCGTAATACGGTTTCGTCGCAAGGACGGCACCTTGTGTCATCACCAGGGTGTCGCCGAAATTCTCGCCGATGACGTAGACACCATGATCCGTCACTGAAATATCAAGTATGTACAATGCGCCCGGGCCACCGAAGTACGTAGCCCCCGACAGCTTCCCTCCTGGATCAAGACAATAGATGTATCCCGCCGTCTCCAGCTGAAATCTTTCGCTGTATCGCGGATATCCCTGGTATGAGGTTGTGGTCAGTGGTGCCCCGTCCGTTGCCTGCATGATACCATACAAATTTCCTTCCGTGTCGTTCACGAGCGTGCGATTGTGTCCTGGAAGCAAGTACAGGCCGTTCGGTAGGAAGCTTCCTTGGGTTCCTCCCAGATATGTACAGAAGATTATATCCCTTCCCGTGCTGTCGAACTGAACGACGAACACAGATTGTGAACCGGGCAATGTTCCCTGAACCGCGGAGCGCACCGGAAGTGCGGGATCGGTGGTCGTTCCGTGTACCGCGACCTCTCCGTTGCCCGAGACCACGTGATGACGCATATGTCCGCGGCGGAAATTGAAGGCAGTATTGAACTCCGCCGTCAGTGCAAGCGTGTCCTTGTACCGAAATCCCTGCGCCTGGCCGGTCGTGCCAACCGTACCGTGTATCCGTTCGGAAAGGGAAACGCCCGATGATTCCCCGTATGGTCTCAAACGCGCATCGCGGAGGAGTTCCTCGATTTCTCTGGCACCGGCTCCATGCACGTACATCCCCTTTTCCGGGATCTGCGCCCCGGGCGCGATTCGCATGGTTTGTCGAAGGGAACCATCATGCCCAATCCGGTATTCGATGTCCACTCCATCCCAGACGTTCTCATAGCGAACGACACGATGATTCGAAACCGATTCATGCCAGAACGTCGAATCGGGACCGAGGTAAAAATGAGATACGGAACGTACGGTATCTCCCGCGACGATACGCATTCTTGAGGACACGTCCTGAAATGCGATTGTTACGATTTCGTATGCGTCTGGGACAGGGCGGGACTGGATGCTTTCCGTCGGCACGTCGATCCCCGTTCGCGGACGGGCAAGGATGACCCCGTCATCGCACAACCACGCCGACGTACTCCCGCCAATTATTGCGTACCGGATCTCCGCTTCCCATTGGCCGGCATTCGCCGTGAAATACACCGGAGGCCGATACACCAACACCGAATCCGGCGTGCCGTGCCCGCGAAGATCCGCGGAAAGCATCGTGAGCATCATCAGACAGGCCATCAAATGCAGGATATGTGTATGCATGGTGTTTTCTCTGTTCGTTCGACCGGGACCATGATTGAACGGACCGGACTATCATACGTCGGAGAGCGCCGCCGGCGGGATCATTCCCGCCGACGGCAACCTCTCACCGCGTACCGGTCCTGGACGCGAGGCGGGTTCCGCCTATCGTACGATAACCAGACCGCGCGTTACGAGCGCTTCGGCGCTGCGAAGCAGGTGACGCCATCTCACCCGGATGGAGATTCCTCGACATGCACTCACGTACTCTCCACGCCGGACCTGAGAATGCGTTATTCCAGAAGATGGATGCATGTGTCTTGAATAGTAACAATATTGTTTCAGGATGTCAATACCTGTTATACCTTGCACCATACGCGTTTTGACGCATGGATTTGGGTGCGGAATGCGCGAAAGCGATCCACCTTCTTTCCCTCCCGGCATCTTGCTATCTTGTTGTTCTGTCATTCCGCGACAGCATCAGCCATCAGCCATTCGCCATCAGCCATTCGCCATCAGCCATCAGCCATCATCCCCCATGGTCCTCTTCTCCGCCAACAATCTCAGCAAAGCATTCCATGACAACCCGCTGTTCGAAAACGTCGCCTTCGGCATGGAGGAGGGCGAACGCGTGGGGATCATCGGACGCAACGGGGCGGGAAAAACAACGCTGCTGCGCATCATCGCGGGACTCGAATCGGCCGACGAGGGGGAGATCGCCCACAACAGCGCGGCGAGCTTCGAGTACCTCGAGCAGCTGCCGCGCTTCGCGGGGGAGCAGCGGGTGCTGGATGCGGTGATGGA